>DATMDQ010000126.1:0-33519 GCA_035557715.1 Gemmatimonadales bacterium | reverse complement strand
GCCGGAACCGCGGTCTCGTCGCTGCCCAGCTGGGGCGGCTCCACCATCGCGGCATCCGCCGGAATCACGACGCCATTGGCCCCGAGCAGCCGGAACAATTCCCATTGTGCGCTGCGGGCGGCGGCGGGACGGGAGCCGTTATACATGAGCGACACCACCAGCGTTCCTTCCGGCCGGCCGAGATAACCAACCAGAGTCGAAACCCGGCTCAGAGTCCCGGTCTTGGCGCGGACTACTCCCTCACCCGGAAAGCCGCTGTTCAGTCTACGTAGCGTTCCGGTCCCGTTAGCGGGCAGCAGCTGAGGAAAGTTCTGGCCTGCCGCGGTGGCCGGGAACTTCACCAGATAAGAGACGAACGCGGATGGGCTGACCCGGTCCTGATAGGAGAGCCCGCTGCCGTCCACCAGGTAGACTCCGGCCTCCTGCCCGATGACCTCCTGGACGTGCGCGGTCAGATGCGCCGGACCCAGGGTCTGCCCGCCGGCCCACTGGAGCAGCAGCTCGGCACCCAGGTTGAGGCTTCTGCGGTTGATCTCGCTGGCGAGTGAATCCAGCGGCGGCGAGGCCACTTCGGCGAGCACCTTGAGCGAGGCATCGAGGGGCGTCAGCGTCTTGCTTGACCGATCCCAGACGATGCCGGCCTTTCTGAGGGCGGTGGCCCACACGGCACCCAGCACTGCCTTGGGGTCACTGGTGACTGCGGTGAGCCGGCGGGGCGCGGCCCGAACGCCGATCGATCCGGTCACGACCCACCCACCGCCCTTCCGGGGACGCAGCCGGAGCCGGGACCGGCGGCCGCTTCCCGTGACCGCGGTAACGGAGACCAGAGTACCGATTCCATTCGGCGCCGTCTCGACAAGCTTTGCTGGGGCTCCCACTCTGGGGCCCGCTTTCACCGTCAGCCAGACCACGTTCTCATGGACGGTGAGCGGCCCAACCAGGGGAGCAAACAGCCGTCCGGCGTGTTTCCGGGACCACACCTCCGGGTACACGGCATTGGCGGGTCCGTTGGCGCTCTGAACCTTGAGCGGGCCCGACAAACGCTTCACTCCGGAACCCGCGAGCTGGAAGGCAAGGTCGTACAAGGTGGGTCCGGATCCCTGTGCCCGCTCCAGCGAGGGGTCTCCATTCAGCTCCAGAGCCCAGTTACCAAGCCACTCGCCCCGCACCGTGTCAATTACACCCGCGCCCACCACCCGGGTGGCGCGCCGGGCAGTGCCCCCGAGGACGCTTCGGGCATAACCGGTGGTAAACAGCTTGACGGCGGAGGCGGGCATGAGCCACTGATCCGGATTCATGCTCCAGAGCATCCTGCCGGACTGGTCGGCGACGGCGATCCCCCATTGGCCCGGTGCGCGCCGGATGGTCGACGCATACCACTCTGCCACCCGGGTGCTGACCCACCCCTCCTCGACTTGAGCCTTCAGAGGCGAGGGTGAGGCCACGAGTATCACCGCGACCGCCAGCTTCAAACGATGTGAACCAGTCAAAAATGACACTGACCATCCGGGGCTAAAACGTGAGTCCTCGAGCCGCATGTGTTGCGGCTGGAGGCCGAAACTGTGCCGAATTAACGCGCATGAAGGGGCGGAATCTACTTGCGCTCCCCGACCCTGGGTCAAGACCCTCAACTCACTGTCAAACCAGCAATTCCCGGGCCTGGCTTGAGGGGCCGAATGGAGCAGCGGAGGTATGGACCCTGTGCGCCAAGATGACGGCCGGGGGGAGTGACCCAAGTCACAGAATGAGGTCCCCGGCGCGGGTATCATGGTCCCTTGGCGAAGGGCTCAGGGTGAAGAGCTCAAACGTTTAGGCCGGATGTGCTGATGGCATGGCGGTTTGCGTGCCGTCTTAATCTTGTGACTTCACTGTACGGCGATCTGAGGAGGTCGAATGCGAGTTCACACATCCACGCGCTTTGCAGCCATGGCGGCACTGGTTGGCGCATTGGCGTGTGCAGGCAATACGGCGCGGGATTCCGACACCGACGAGTCGGCCGCCGCCAGAGACACCACAACCAGTGATACACTGGGGCAGAACCAGCCCGGTTACCGCGGAATGGAGCGGGATACTACCATCGCTCCGCCGGATTCCCAGCCGAGCGACACGTTCCTGCAGAACCAGGGGACCGGGGCGCCGCAAGACACGTCGGGTTATTCGGGTGCGGAACGCGTAGACACCACTGGTCAGGCGCAGCAGGGTCAGGTGGATACGACTTCATTCCCGACCGATACGACGGGCGCCGCCGGAGCCGCGGGTGATACCACGAGCATGACCCGCGACAGTTCCTGGAACAACGCCGGCGACACCACGGGATACAATCCCACGCAGCAGCCTGGGGATAGCATCTCGCGTTAAGGAGAAGTCGGAGGGAGCAGCGAGTTCGGGGGGCGCCGGGTGGCGCCCCCCGAACTTTTTGCGGGATGGTCGGTCGGGTGAGCGCACTCACGGACCATTGCGGTCAACACTCACCGCACGGCGGAGGTCCGGTCTCTAACATGCACGCCTGATTCTGAGGGTGCCAACTGGCCTTTGATGTGACGAACCAGGTGGAGGATAGGTAGATGAGTTTCTCGCCTTTCAACCGTGCCCTGCTCCGGGGGCTGCTGGCCGGCGCCGTGGTGCTTACCGGCACCGCCTGCTCTCGATCCGATCGAACCGAGAGCGGCAGCAACAACAGCTCGACCGTCTTGCCGGATAGCGGTGCTGATGCGGTCCAACTTTCAGACACCGGCGCGGCAGCGGGCACCGTAACCGACACCGCGGCAACCCCGGCCGAGTCGAGCACCAGGTCGGACACGACTCAGCCGAACACTCCCCGTGCGGAAGCCGCGACACCCAGCGATACCGCCGCGGGCTATCGTCCCATGGAGCGCGACACCGCGAGCGTCCCAGGGCAGCAGCTCGATTCGGCAAGAGTTACGGCGGACACGGCAGAGGCTATGCAGGCCCCGTCGGATAGCTCGGTGAGTGGCGTTCCGTCCACCACTTACCCCGCCGCCGTTGAGACTGCGCCGGCCGCAGTTGCCGGGGCCTCCGTGGCTGCCGGCGCTGCCGCGGGCGTTGGCGCCACCTCGGGTGACCCGGCGAGCGGCTCGGTGCCGACCGAAAATCCTTCGGCCGCCGTGGCCGTCCCCGACACCGCCGGCACGCTCCAGGCCCGGGTAGATACCTCCTACTCCTCCGAAGCGTCCGACAGCGGTCACGCGGGAGCTGTCCTGGCGGCTGGTGCGGCCGGAGCGGCGGTAGGAGCCGCCGCGGGCCGCGACAACGATGCCGACACCAATGGTGCCCGCCCGCCGGAGGAGGCCAGCGAGGACTCCACCGACATCCCGGCTTACGAGACCGCCGACGAGGAGATTGTGAATCCGGCCGATCAGGAGACGGTGGCTGCGTCGGAGACTCGGACGGACGAGGTCGGTGCCGCAGCGATCGCGAGCGATGTCACCGGGGCCGAAGCAGTGGCCCTGGTGAGCCGTGAGGGAGTTCGCTGCGCCATAGTCGATCCGGAGGAAAACGAGGCGGTGCGCTGGGACATGTCGAGCACACCGGTCACGCTCAACCCGTGCGGGCTGGGTAGCATGAACCTTTCGAAGATCTGGACGGCGGGTCAGGGGGACAGCGGGACAGCGGGACAGTAGGACGGGTAGTCGGGCTCAATGTGAGAAGACCCTCTCATGCAGGATTTCCGGCATGGGAGGGACTCCTGGTATTTTTCTGATCCGCTGACCCGCTGACCGCCTATTTCAACAGCCCCTTCGCAATCGTCTGCAGCTGCATGTTGCTGGTCCCTTCGTAAATCGTTCCGATCTTCGCGTCGCGATAGTACTTCTCGGCTGGGTACTCCTTGGAATATCCGTACCCGCCGAACAGCTCCAGGCAGGACGAGGTGATCCGGTCGGCCACCTGTGAGCTGAAGAGCTTGGCCATCGCGGCCTGCTGGGCAAACGGTTGCCCCGAATCCTTCAGCCGGGCTGCGTTGTACACCATGAGGCGCGCTGCCTCCAGATCAGTAGCCATCTGGGCCAGCTGGAACTGCACTGCCTGAAATTCCGCGATAGGCTTGCCGAACTGGTGGCGCTCTTTCACGTAGGCGGTGGCAGCCTGAAGTGCGCCACTTGCCACCCCGATCATCTGGGCGCCGATCCCGATTCGCCCCTCGTTGAGCGTCTCGATCGAGATCTTGTAGCCCTGGCCCACCGGCCCGAGCACGTTCTCGGCCGGCACAACACACCCATCGAGAATCAGCTCGGTAGTGCTCGATGCCCGGATGCCCAGCTTGTTTTCCTTCTTGCCGATGGAGAACCCGGGGAAACCCTTCTCGACCAGGAAGCCGGTGATCCCCTTGTATCCCTTGGAGGGGTCGGCGTTGGCGAACACGATAAACAGTCCGGCCTCGGCTCCGTTGGTAATCCAGAACTTGGTGCCGGTGAGGAGCCAGTCGTCGCCCTTGCGCTCCGCCCGCGTGGCCAGGGCAAAGGCATCGCTGCCACTGCCGGGCTCGGAGAGGGCGAAAGCGCCGAGCAGCCCGCTGGTGAGTCGCGGGAAGTAGCGCGACTTCTGCTCGCTGCTGGCTCTCCGAAGGAGGGCGTTGTTGACCAGGGTATTGTGCACGTCAACGTAGATCGCTGCCGAGGCGTCCACCCGGGCCAGCTCCTCGATGGCCAGGACTGCCATGAAGATGGTGCCGCCGCTGCCACCGTACTCCTCCGGTACCTCGATGCCCATGAGGCCCAGCTCGAAGAACCTGGAGATGAGCTCGGGCCGAAACTGAGCGGCCTGGTCCATCTCATATACGTGCGGGCGGACATCGGTCTGCGCGAACTCGCGCACCGCATCGCGGAACATCGCTTCTTCTTCTGACAGCACCGTCAGGGCGGGGGTGGCGCTGGCGATCTCGGGCATCTCGTAAGCTACTCTAGTTAGCTTCCTTCCCACCATGTCCCGACCAAACCCTGCCCCAGCTCAGTCCGTGCTCCAGCGGCTACGTGAGGACCGTCCCCTGGCGACGGTGGAGCTGCGTCCACCCCGCACCGGGCTCTCGTCGAACGACACCATGGAGCTCTGGATCGACATGTATCACTCGATCCAGCGCCTCTCCCGTCACGATACCATCATCTTCCTTACCGACAATGCCGTGGGCCTCTCGGAAGAGGAGAACCTGGCCCATCTGACCGCTAATCTGGCGGGGGACGTCGATCCTTCCCGGATCGTCCCCTTCCTGACATCCAAGCACTCCATCGAATACTGTCTGATGCACGCGTCGCGGGCCGCGTCCAATGGGTTCGGAGCGCTGACTGTGCTCGGTGGGGATCATACGGTCGGGCCTCCCCGCTGTGTGCCGCACGCCCGGGAGCTGCGCTCGCTCATTCGCCAGCGGGTGCCCCGGCTCGACCTCGGCGGCTGGGCCAACCCCCATCGCCCGGCGGCCGAGCAGGTGGACTACCTGCTGGACAAACAGTTCGAAGCCGAGTTTTACCTGACCCAGGTGGTGTCCCACCACAGCATCCGTGCCGTGGAGCGCTTTCTCATGGAGGCACGCCGGCGTGGCGTCCCCTATCCGGGTGTCTTCGGGGTGTTTCTTTATCGAAGCGCGAACCCCAGTACCCTGGGGAAGCTGGCGGACTTCTTCCCGGTGCCGGCTGCGGAGCTCACCCGAGAGTTCGAGGCGGGATTGGGGCCTGAAGAGATCTGTGCAAAAACGGTTCGCGCGCTCAGGGACGTCGGCGCCGACAAGGTCTATCTGAGCAACCTGGGATTCAAGCAGGTGGAGAGCCAGTATCGTCGGATTATGGGACTGCTGTGAACGGAAAAGCGTGAGCGGGAAAGAAAAACGTGGGCGGGAAGGAAAGACCTGCTTGCGAAAGAACGCCACAGCTCCCGCTTACGCAGTTTTTTCCCCGCTTACGCTTTGCTTTTCCCGCTTACCGCTTACGCTCTTGAGGTTTGCCAGCACGTCCAGTGCGGCATCGATCCGGCCCGCCGGAGCGGTGACCTGCACGCCTTGAACCAGCCCCTTCACCGCCTCGACCATCTCCGCGGCAATGGCAACCCCCTCGGCCCGGGCCGCGGCGGTCCCGTGCTCCTGGGCCAGCCGCATCCGCTCGAGGACGGTGGGCGGCACCTGTATTCCGGGAACCTCGTTGGCGAGGAACTCGGCGTTCCGCAGCGAGGCCAGGGGCCAGATCCCTGCGATGACCGGGATCGGTGCCCGCACGCGGCTCAGGAAGCGCTGCAGCTGCTCCGCATCGAACACCGGCTGAGTCACGGCGAAGTCCGCTCCCGCTTCGACCTTCCAGGCAAACCGCTCCAGCTCGCGCTCCAGGTCGGCCCCCTGGTTGAGGGCGACCCCGACGACGAATCTGGTCGGCTCGCCGATCGGGTTGCCGCCGGGGTCGAGTCCCTGGTTGAGCCGCCGAACCAGGTTGGTCAGCCCGATGCTGTCGATGTCGAACACTGCGGTGGAATCCGGATATGGACCCATGGCAGGTGGGTCGCCAGTCACGATCAGTACATTGCGCAGCCCGCCGGCCGCGGCGCCGAGCAGATCGCTCAGCATGCCCAGCATGTTGCGGTCGCGGCAGGTGTAGTGGAAAACGGTCTCAAGGCCGACCTCCCGCTGGACGATCAGGGCCGCGGGTAAGACTCCCATCCGGCTCTGTGCTCGGGCGCTGTCGAGGATGTTGACTGCATCCACGCCGGCTTCCTGGAGCGCGCGGCATTGGTCGATCATCTCGGCGGGATTCCAGCCCTTGGGGGGAAGAATCTCCACCGTGGTCACCAGCTCACCGGACGCGAGCTTCCGGCCCAACGCCGAGCGCTGTCCGAGAGACACCACGTCGACTCCCGCCGGCCCGGCCGGACCGACGGGCGAAGGCCCAACCGAGACCCGACGGGGCTGCAGGGTGGCGACGTAATCGTGAATCTTCCGAATGTGATCCGGGGTGGTACCGCAGCAGCCGCCGACGAAGCGGGCGCCCGCCTGGATCATCCGCCTGGCGTAGGAGCCCATGTATTCCGGGCTGGCGAGGTAGATCCGGCGGTCGTCCACCGCGCGAGGCAATCCGGCATTGGGCTGGGCTGACAGCGGGCGATCGGTGCGCTCCACAAGGCGCTCGAGGGCGTCGAGCATCGCCGCCGGCCCCACCGAACAGTTGAGGCCGACGACATCGGCACCCAGCTCGGTGAGCTTGGACCCGATGGTCTCGACCGTAGTGCCGTAGCTGGTATTGCCGTCGTGGCCCACCGTCATCTGGGCCATGACGGGGAGATCGGTCAGTGCTTTGACGGCGCAGAGCGCGGCCTCCACCTCGTGCAGGTCGCTGAAGGTCTCGAGGATGAATCCGTCCACCTCGCCCTCCAGCAGTCCCCGTACCTGCCGGCTGAAGAAGCCGATCGCTTCCTCCCGGGCAGTGGGTCCCCAGGGTTCCAGCCTGATCCCCAGCGGGCCGATGGCCCCTACGACGAGGGCCCGGCCCTTGGCCGCCCGACGGGCAAGCGTGACCGCGGCGCGGTTGATGGCTTCGGTCTCGTCATCGAGCCCGTGGCTCGACAGCTTGACCGGATTGGCTCCAAACGTGTTGGTCTCCAGGATCTCCGCCCCGGCCTGGACGTACGCCTCGTGGACTTCCTGCACCAGCCCGGGCTGGGTGAGGTTCAGGCCGTCGTAGCTCACGTTGACGAACATGCCGCGGCTGTACAGCATCGTGCCCATGGCCCCATCGAGGACATGTACCCGCTTGTCTGCAATCAGCTCGGCCAGCGTGGACATCTACCGCTCGTAGTTCAGGTTCGGAGAAAGCCAGCGCTCGACCGACGCGACGTCCATTCCCTTGCGGCGGGCGTAGTCCTCGACCTGGTCTCGCTCGATCTTGCCCACCCCGAAGTACTGGGACTGGGGATGGGAGAAGTAGTAGCCGCTCACCGCTGCCGCCGGCAGCATGGCAAAGCTCTCGGTGAGGGTGATGCCGGCGTTCTCCTCCACCCGAAGCAGGTCAAAGAGCACCCGCTTCTCGGTGTGGTCGGGACAGGCGGGATAGCCTGGGGCCGGGCGGATCCCCTGGTAGCGCTCCTTGATGAGTCCCTCGTTGTCGAGCGCTTCGTCCGGGGCGTACCCCCAGAACTCCCGGCGGACCCGCTGGTGCAGCAGCTCCGCGAATGCTTCCGCCAGCCGGTCTGCCAGCGCCTTGGTCAGAATTGCATTGTAGTCGTCGTGAGCGGCCTCGAACCCGCTAACCAGAGACTCGATCCCCACACCCGCCGTGACCGCGAAGGCCCCTACATAATCGGCTACCCCGGTTTCCCGCGGGGCGACGAAGTCGGCCAGGGCAAGGTTGGGCCTGCCGGGCGGTTTGACCATCTGCTGCCGGATGGAGTGGATGGTCGCTTTCCGCTCGCCGCGGCTCGAGTCGGCGTAGAGCTCGATGTCATCGCCGACGCTGTTCGCCGGAAAGAATCCGAAGACCCCGCGAGCGGTGAGCAAGCGCTCGCGCACTATCCGACCCAGCAGCTCCTGCGCATCCTTGAACAAACTGGTGGCCGCGGCGCCGACGGACGGATCCTTGAGAATGGTGGGGTAGTGCCCCGCCAGCTCCCAAGTCTGAAAGAACGGGGTCCAGTCGATCAGCGGGACCAGCTCCTCCAGTGGATAGTCTTCCAGCGCCCTGACGCCGAGGAAGCATGGCTTCGGCGGTGTCTGCGCTTTCCAGTCGATGGCCAGCCGGTTCTTGCGGGCGTCGGCGATGGACTGGTGCCGCTCTTCCGCCCTCCGGCTGCCCCGCTGGGTACGGACGTCCTGATACTCGGCGTGGATGCCAGCCACGTAGTCGGGGCGCAGCAAATCACTGCGCAGATTGCCCGCCACCCCGACCGCGCGAGAGGCATCGATCACGTGGACGGTCGGCCCCTTGTAGTTGGGCTCGATCTTGACCGCCGTGTGCACCCGGGACGTGGTGGCCCCGCCGATCAAAAGCGGAATGGTGAACCCCTCCCGCTGCATCTCACCCGCCACGAAGCTCATCTCTTCGAGGGACGGTGTGATCAGCCCGCTGAGCCCGATGATGTCTACCGCTTCCTTGCGGGCCGTCTCCAGAATCCTGGCGCAGGGAACCATGACGCCGAGGTCGATGACCTCGTAGTTGTTACACTGGAGCACGACGCCGACGATGTTCTTGCCGATGTCATGCACGTCCCCCTTGACGGTAGCCAGGAGCACGCGTCCGTTCGATTTGGCCTCGCTCTCGTCACCCCGGGCGAGCTTTTCGGCCTCGATATACGGAATCAGATGGGCCACCGCCCGCTTCATCACCCGGGCGCTCTTCACCACCTGGGGGAGAAACATCTTGCCGGAGCCGAACAGGTCGCCCACGATGTTCATGCCGTCCATCAAGGGCCCCTCGATCACATGGATCGGCCGCTCCGCCTGGTGCCGCGCCTCTTCCGTATCCTCCACGATGTAGTCCGCGATACCCTCCACCAGCGCGTGCGCCAGCCGCTCCGCCACAGGGGCGTTGCGCCAGGCAAGGTCGGTGGCCTGGGCCGCCGCGCGACCGCGGACCGAGTCGGCTACCTCCAGCAGCCGGTCGGTGGCGTCGGGCCGGCGGTTGAGCACCACGTCCTCCACCCGCTCCAGCAGATCGGGCGGAATGTCGGAGTAGATGAGCAGCTGGCCGGCATTCACGATTCCCATATCCATGCCGGCCTCGATGGCATGGTAGAGAAAGGCCGAGTGGATCGCCTCTCGCACCGGATCGTTACCCCGGAAGGCAAAGGAGACGTTGCTCACCCCGCCGCTGATCAGCGCGTGCGGCAGACTCTCCTTGATCCGCCTGGTCGCCTGGATGTAATCCACGGCATAGTTGTTGTGCTCCTCGATCCCGGTCGCAATGGCGAAGATGTTGGGATCGAAGATGATGTCCTCGGGCGGGAAGCCCACCTGCTCGGTCAGGATGCGATAGGCGCGCCGGCAGATCTCCACCTTCCGCTCAGCGGTGTCGGCCTGTCCCTGCTCGTCGAACGCCATCACGATGACGGCAGCCCCGTAGCGACGCACCAGCGTGGCCTGCCGGATGAAGGCGTCCTCTCCCTCCTTGAGGCTGATCGAGTTGACCACACCTTTTCCCTGCACGCACTTGAGCCCCGCTTCGATGACCGACCACTTGGACGAGTCGATGACTACGGGCACCCGGCTGATGTCCGGCTCCGCCGCGATGAGCTGGAGAAAGGTCGTCATCGCCTCCTGGGAGTCGAGCATACCTTCGTCCATGTTGACGTCGAGCATCTGGGCGCCGCTCTCGACCTGCTGGCGCGCGATCTCGAGCCCCGCGTTGTAGTCCCCCGCCAGGATCAGCTTGGCGAACTTCCGGGAGCCGGTCACGTTGGTCCGCTCCCCGACGTTCACGAAGATGCTGTCGGGGCCGATGCTGAGGGGCTCCAATCCGCTGAGTCGCAGGCGGGGAGGCGGGGACGCAGGGAGGCGGGGTGGCAGACCGGCCACCGCCTCCGCGATCGCCTTGATGTGCGCCGGTGTGGTCCCGCAACAGCCACCGACCAGGTTGACCAGCCCGCTCTCGGCGAATTCGCGGAGGATCCCCGCCATGTACTCGGGGCTTTCGTCATACTGGCCGAACTCGTTCGGAAGGCCGGCGTTGGGGTGGGTGCTGACGAACGTGGGCGACACCCGGGACAACTCCTGGACATACTGCCGCAGGGCCTTGGCGCCCAGCGCGCAGTTGAGCCCCACCGTGAGCGGCCGGGCGTGGGCGACCGAGTTCCAGAACGCTTCGGTAGTCTGGCCGGAGAGGGTGCGGCCGCTGGCGTCGGTAATGGTTCCCGAGATCATGATCGGGACTCGAATCCCAGTGGCCGCGAAGTGCGCATCGATGGCGAACAACGCGGCTTTGGCGTTGAGGGTGTCGAAGATGGTCTCGACCAGCAGGAGGTCGGCTCCACCGTCCAGCAGTCCCCGAATGGCGTCGCCGTACGCCGCCACCAGCTCATCGAAGCGCACGTTTCGAAAGCCGGGATCGTTTACGTCGGGGGACAGCGAAGCGGTCCGGTTGGTCGGCCCCAGCACCCCGGCTACGTAGCGCGGGACATCGGGGGCACGCCGCTCGAACTCATCCGCCACGTCCCGGGCGATACGGGCGGACGCGTGGTTCAGCTCGTAGGCCAGGTCCTCCATGCCGTAATCCGCCATGGAGATCGCGGTCGAGTTGAACGAATTCGTCTCCAGGATGTCTGCGCCGGCCTCCAGATAGGCGGCGTGGATCGCGCGGATGATGGCAGGCTGGGTCAGGGAGAGGAGGTCGTTGTTTCCCCTGAGGTCACGGGTCCAGTCGGCGTAGCGCTCTCCCCGGTAGTCCTGCTCGCCCAGCCCGTAGCTCTGGATCATGGTTCCCATGGCCCCATCCAGCACCAGGATGCGCCGGGCAAGCAGCGGCTCGAGCTCGGCGAGCCGGGATTCCCGGGTGCGAGACTGCGAGCCTGCCGGGCGAGGGGCAACGGTGGTCACGGAACCTCCCAAAAATCAAAAAACCCTGAGGCCAAAACGCCTCACGGGTAGCGTTTTAGCGATTATTTAACGTGGCCGCAATCAGCGCAAATCGCCACGGGATCGGTTGTTAGGCATCTTCAAGGTAATCAGGCGTGGGAGGCAAAACAAGTCGGGAGTCGGGAGTCGGGTAGGGGTGAGTTGAGGTGCAGGAGGTTCGGCGTTTTTCGGCCCCATTCGCGTCGATTTGTGGCCGTCAATCGGGGGGAGCGCAGGCAGGTTGGAGCGATGGGGGACTACCGGCAACTCATCACTCCTGACTCCCGACTCCCGATTCTCTACAACATCCCCCTCACAAACCCGCGCACCACGAACAAAACCAGCCAGGCCACCATCGGGCTGAAGTCGATCATTCCCATGGGCGGGAGGATCCTTCGGATCGGGTCGATCAGCCAGTTCGTCAGAGTGTACATCGGCCGCATCCACCGGTTGTAGGCCCCAACCCCCAGCCAGGACCCGATCACCCGGATGAAAATCGCCCCCATCAGGACCGTGAAGATGGCGTCCACCAAGAGCCGGGCCCAAACCCGGGGTCCTCCGTCGGCAATCATCATGAGGCCGGTAGCCGTACCGATCAGCCAGCTGGTCAGGCTCAGCAGCACCAGGCCGGCCCCGATGACGACGCCCAGGAGCCAGAGCGGCGCGTTCTGCGGGCTGCCCCCGAACCGGATGATCCGGCGCTCGAGCGGCAGGAGCACCGGGTCGCTGAGCCTGCGGATGAGGCGGGCCCAGGCCCCGAACGGGTTGATGCGGCGGCTCCGCGTGGCCCAATGGGTCAGGGCGACGATGCAGGCATACGCCAGAGCCGCGATGACGATGATTCGGACCGCCAGGTCGAGTAGCGCGAAGAAGGCCATGAGGACGGCCGGAGCTCAGGGCTCCCGGCTACTCTCCTATCTCCATCGGCCGCTGGCTGCCGGATCGGGCGGAGCACATGAGCGTAAAGCGTCCGCCGTTTACCGATGCCTCGACCAGAATCTGGCTGTCACCCCGACAGGAAGTGATCTGCCGCTGCTCGGGCCGGCGGAAGGCCACGGTGACGACCGGTTCGCGCTGAACGTTCAGAATGCGGCGGACGGTATTGGTGGTGAGGCTTTCGATTCCCATCTGGCGGAGCGTCGTGGCGGGTCGTCCCTGATGCGAAGCCCGGTAGGCAACGGCTCGATCGACGAGATCGAAAATCTCGAGGCCGAGCTCCCGGGCGTCCTGCTGATCCGGCCGAAGGCGGCTGCCGTCATCCGTGTCGCGAGGCTTGGCATTCGCTCCCGGGCCACATCCCACGGCCGCATAGGCGAGCCCGAGGGTGAGCAGCCATGTAGCCCGACCGATCATTCCATTGCGAATTCGCGGTTAAACACGACCTCGAAGCGGAAAGTCTTACCCTTGCTCTTGGTCTCCATGTGATCGGCGATGCGCTTGAGCCGTGCGGGTATGCCGAGGATTTTCTCCTGTGCCTTCCGTCCCAGCTCACCCAGACCATCCAGGCTCTCGATCTTCCAGTAGCGGATCTGCTCCTGCACGATGCGGAGATAGTCCCGCGGACCATAGATCCCCGACCGGCGGATGACGTCGGCCAGCTCCTTGAAGCCCGGCATGGTGACCCCGGGCATGTCGATGGCGGGCAGGATGAAGGAGGCCGAATGCAGGGCCTGGTCGGGATCGCGCTTCAGGATCTCCTCGAACACCGTCCGGTAGAAGGTGTAGTGACGCGCCTCCTCCTTGGCCACCTGGCTGAGGATCACGCCCAGCCGGGGCTCGTACTCGGCTACGATCTTTCCAGTCTCGCTGTGGGAGAACTGGGTAGCGCGCTCCTGCACCGTGGTGTAGGCAAAGACCCGGTAGGGATCCCGGTCCCACTGGGGGTGGAAGCCAGCCCGAAGGTACTCGAACTGCATCTCCTCCAGCTTCCGCTGCTGCAGCAGATGGGTGTCCCGGGCATAGTCGTGCAGGACCTGCCCGTGCCGGTCCTCTTCCGCGGTCCAGAGGTTGTTCCAGCCTCTCCAGAAGCTCTCATCGCCCAGGTAGACGGCCAGAAGACGGTGGAAGTGCGGGAGCCCCTCCTCGGTGAGGAGGTTCAAGGCGAGGGCGGCACGGGCATGGTCGGGGATTCCCGCGGCCTGGCGCCGGAGAGTGGCCAGGTGGGTGTCGGGACACTCGTCAGGGCCGGGCGCCATGAGGTCCGATGGGAACCAGAGCTCACGCTTGCGCTCGTGCGCTTCCATCAGCTCCCCGACCTTTTCCTCCAGGTCCTGGAGCACCTCGATCTTCGAGTATATCTCGCGCGCGGGGTCGGTGGCGATGCCCATGAGTAGCCTAGAACAACCGGGAAGCCTGCCTATGTGGGACAGGGCCAGCCACTAAAGATAACGGCGCTGGTCCCGTCAGTGCCACCCGGGCGCTTCCTGGGCTAGCCAGCGGCCGGGTCCAACCGCTTCTCCATCAGGATCCAGGTGCGCCGTCCCAAGTAGCCCTCGCGCTGGAAGATGCGGACCCAGCCCAAAGCTGCCAGCAACCCCTCGGCGCGGGTGTCGTCGGTCCAGAACTCCGCCAGGTGGGCCCCGGACTCGGTGGCGCGTTCCTCGAAAGCGGACAGAAGGCGGTGGGCGTGCCCGCGGTGACGCTCCTGGGGCAGGACGACGACATCGACCAGGTGGGCGACGCCACCCCGAAGCCAGAACCGCAGGCCCCCGATCCAGTCTCCGATTTCGTTGCTCAGAATGAGGTAGCGCTCATCGAGGGCACTGGACCAGCCGCTAGGATCCTCCTCCTGCTCCAGGATCTCGGAGAACCAGGCGGCAAAGTCTTCGTCCTGCTCCATGTCTCGAATCGTCAGCTCGCTCATCTGCCACCTTCCCCGATGGGAGACTCCCATCCATTCGCCAGCAACACTAATGCCACGTCCGCGGTTCCTGCTGTGAAGGTGGTCACCACCCTTGAGATGCGCATTCCTCTGCCGTGGTTGGGCGACTTCCATATTGCCTTGGACTTCTGCGAGGCTCATCTTGCGGTAGGGACGCGCAAGCGTGCCGTACTCAGGTGAGGTAGGTCCATGCCCGCTACAACCACTCAACCGGCTCGTCCGGTCATTGTCCAGTGTCCTTTCTGCTCCGCCGCCAACCGGGTGGACCTGACCCGGCTTGCGTCGGGGCCCAAGTGCGCCAAGTGTGGCAAACCGCTCCGGCTTGACCGGCCTCAGAAGGTGACGGATAAGGACTTCGAACGAACGATAGCAGGGTCGAGCGTTCCGGTGCTGGTCGATTTCTATGCCGACTGGTGCGGCCCGTGTAAGGCCATGGCGCCGACACTGGACGAACTGGCCCACAAACGCGCCGGCGAGGTGCTGGTGGTCAAGCTCGACACCGAGGCCAACCGGCTAACTGCCTCGCGCTTCGGGATCCGGGGGATTCCCACCGTGATCGCCTTCGAGGGTGGGAAGGAAAAAGGCCGGCACGTAGGCCTGGCCGACATGAAGGTGTTGGAGGGCCTGGTCAGCACGCCGAGCTGAACCTGGCCCGGATGATCAGCTGAGCCCCACCGCCACCGCCAGGGCCAGCGCGAGCGCCGCGAGGACCATCAGCCCGGCGTACATAGGAATCATGAACCTGAGCCAGTCTTCGTAGCGCACTCCCGCCGCCGCCAGCATTGCCATCAGCGCGCCATTCGTCGGGGTGACGATGTCGCACAAGCCGGCGCCGTACTGGTAGGCCAGGACCGTCACCTGACGGGACAGGCCGATCAGGTCGGACAGGGGCACCAGCAAGGGCATGGTGAGTACCGCCTGGCTGCTGGTGCTCGGCACCGGCACATGGAGTAGGGCCTGCACAACCATCATCCCCAGCGCGGCCAGGGCGGTGGGGAACCCCGCGATTGGCGTGAACAGGCCGTGGACGATGGTGTCTACGATCTGACCCTCGTTGAGCACCACGTAGATCGCACGGGCGAACCCCACCAGTAGCGCGGCCAGGGTCATCGATCTGAACCCATCCACGAAGCCGTCGGTTGTGCCGCCTACCCCGAGGCGTCCCAGGAAACCCGCCAGCACGCCCACCGCGAAGAAGAGGGCAGCAAGCTCGTTGAACTCCCAGCCAAGGCGCTGAGCACCGTAGATGTAGGTGGCGAAGGCCGCGAGGATCGCCAGGAGGATCGTCAGGTCCCGTCCGTCGAGCGGGACTCGGTCCTCGGTTCCCCCTGTCTCGGGGGGCACACGCGTACGCTTCGCGTGGTACATGGTGCCCAGGATCCAGAGGCCGAGCGCCGGCACCAGGAAGGCCAGCCGAAATCCCAGCCCCGAGGCCGGCGGGAGCTCGGCGACCTTCTGGGCGATCGCAACCTGAAAGGGGTTGACCGGACTGAACGCGGCTCCAACCGCGGCGGCGCCAAGGCTCATCGCTACCGCGGTGACGGGAGTAAAGCCGAGCTGCCGAACCAGCAGAAGCAGGACGGGAACAAACGCGATGAGCTCCTCCTGCATCTGCATCATGATCCCGCCCAGACTGAAGGCCACGCTGGCGACCGGAATCACGAGAATACCGCGGTGCCGCATCCGGCGGACCAGGCCATCTACCAGGCGGAGGAACGTGCCGGTGCGCTCGACCACGGTGAACGCCCCGCCGATCAGGAAAATCAGCCCGATCACCGACGCCGCATCGACGATTCCCTTGGGAATGGCCACCAGAGCCTGGAACGGACCAACCGGATGCTGCTCTACTCGCTGATAAGTGCCAGGCACGACAACGCTACGCCCGGTTGCCTGGTCTTCCCGGCGCTCGTACCTGCCTGCGGGCAACACCCAGGTGAGGGCCGCCGCGAGCAATACGCAGGCGACCAGGAGGGCGAGGGGGTGGGGGAAGCGGGTCTTTCCCGACATCTCCTACAGACTCCGGCACTGCCGGCTGACCGGGGGAATCCGTCCGCAGGCAATCGACTCGTTCATGCCCTCAGCGATCGGGCCGCAAGCCGCGGTCTGCGCCTCACGGGTGGCGTCGGTCTCTGAAGCGGCCGAAGCCGTGGCGCTGTTTCGGCTGTTGCGGAAGGCGACCGTAACGGTGCACTCCACTCGCTGTGCCGAGAGGGTGGACCAGAGCAGGAACCCTCCGAAGGCCAGCACGGCAAGCAATGTCAGGAGCCGTCCTCGCTGAGTCACGCATTCCTCCGGTTGGGTACCTGGGGGGTGGAACCCGGCATGGGGTGCCGCTGTTCTGGTGGAAGCGTCCCGGGTGAGTGGGCGCCCCCGTTCCAAGGATGAAACGAATGGATTGTGAAGCGGTCCTAGTGCTGCTGTGGGAATATCTTGATGAAGAGCTGAGTGCGGAAGAGGCCCACACGGTACGCTCGCACGTCAGCCAGTGTCCCAGCTGTCACCCCGCCTACTGCTGCGACCGGGCCTTCCTCGAGCTGCTCGCCCGGCAGCGGCACCAATGCTCTGCACCACCCACGCTCGTGATGTCGGTGCTCACCCGGCTTCGCATTACCTAGAGCCCGCCGGCAACTCCACCTCGGCTTCAATCCACTCCAGGTAGGCGGCATCCCCGTGCTGGATCGGGATCGCGACGATCTCCGGCAGCTCGTAGGGGTGTAGCTCCTGAATTCGCTTCGTGAGCGCCGGAAGACGCGTCTTCGTGGTCTTAAGGTTGCAGTACCATTCCGCGGCTCGCTCGATGCTCCCTTTCCAACGGTAGGTGCTCGAGACCGGGCCCAGGACCTGGCCGCAGGCGGCGAGGCGCTCCTCCACCAGTTTGGCGGCGACCTGTTGCGCTGCAGCCTCGCTGGGCAGGGTTGTGGTGACCTGAAAGCAGTCGGACACGTAGGGAGTCTTTGGGCGCACAGGTTATATTGTCGGGGACGACTACTGCCCCGAGCCAGTGCCCGCTTCGGCGGGCAGCCCACCGGTCTCGGCGCCCCGCTTGCCGTCGTCGTTTGGCGTGACCATCGTCAGCCAGCCGCTCTTGAAGTGAATCGTTAGCCGCAAACCGAGAGGATCAGCCCCGACGTCTGCCACACCAGGCAGGGTCCGAGCGTAGCTCACTGCCGCCTCAGCTCGTTTCACCAGGTCTTCCGGGGCTGATCCGCTGGCGGCATGGCCATACTCTCGCGCGATGGCCACCTCCTGTGCCTGCTCGCGGCCATAGCGGGCGAATCGGTCGGGTGAGACCAGTCCGGCCTGATCGGTGAGACGGGATTCGAGGTCGTAGGCCCGACAGGAGACCAGCGCTAGCAGCAGCACCACAACGCCAAAGGATCGCCTCATCATACATCCCCGAGCTGAAGTCAGAAGCCGAGCCGACATTCCTCTGCCCGAAAGTAAACCTTCGGTGAGGAGAGTAGGAGTGTCCCGGTTGCTGCTGGTGGGGCTGGTCATCGCGCACCCGTTGCAGGTTGTCGCCCAGCAGGAGGAACTTCCAGGCTCGATTCCGGCGCCAACGGTGCTTCGCTGGTGGCACGGGGCGCTCGCTCTCGGCGGACTCTCCGCCTTCATGTTGCTCGACCAGCCGCTGCAAGCGCTGGTGCAGGGTGAACGATCCGCCTCGAAGGACGAGCTAGCGGGAACGCTCCGCCGCTTCGGCCAGATCGAGGTATATGGCACCGTGACCGCAGGGCTGGTTGCCGCAGGTGTCGTGAGCGGGAACGCGAAGCTGACCCGCTCCGGGGGCCGGCTCGCCGCGACGCTCGCCTTTGCGGGTGCTGCGGGCATGGCGGGCAAACTACTGATGGGGCGGCCGCGTCCCGAGCACAGCGGCGACGCCGATGGCTACGTGCCCTTTTCCGGACAGGTTGCCATGCCCTCGGGACACACGGCCATGGCATTTGCCTTTGCGACGGCACTCTCCGACGACATCCGTCGTCCCTGGGCTACGGTAGGCCTGTATACGCTGGCCACCGGCGTCGGCTGGTCACGCTTGAACGACAATCGACATTGGCTGACCGATGTGGCCGCCGGCGCCGCCCTGGGAATTACCTCCGCTAAGCTGATGAACGGACGGTGGCGCATGTTCGGGTTGCGCCCCCCCAGCGTGCTGCTTGGCCCCAGCAATGCCGGGCTTGCCTGGCAGGTTGAATTCTGAGATAACTCAGGCATGAAGTCCGTTCCGAAGCCGGTGGCCCTTCGCCGTCACCTCGCCCCCAGACAGAAGCTCTGGCTCAATTGGGACGGTGTGTTTCTGATGGGTCCCAACTATCTCCGCTTCCTCGCCGCCGTGGATCAGACCGGCACGATTCGGGAGGGAGGGCGGGCAGTCGGCTGGAGCTATCGCACCTGCCTCAACCGCCTGCGGCGGATGGAGCGGGTGCTCGGTGCGCCGGTGCTCGCAACTACCCGGGGGGGCCGAACCGGAGGCGGCGCCCGGCTGACGCCCGAGGCCCGGCGGCTGGTGAGGGTGTTTGCTCGTTGGCAGCGCGAAGTGGAGCGGCTGACGCGCAAGGCTTTTGACGAAGCGGTCGCGCGATAGGCATTGAGTTGCCTATCGGATCGGGGGCGGATAGGTTGGGATTTCCTCCGACCGAAAGGCCGCCATGCGCTCGCCTGCCCTTGCCGGATTGGTGCTGGCCCTTCTCATCCGGGCTCCGCTGGCAGGGCAGTATCCTCCCACTACGCCCGCGCCGGCGCCGGCTCCCTCCCCCGTCAAGCTCAGCGGATACATCCAGGCCCGTGGGGTCTACCAGAGCGAGGTCGGTCTCACCAGCTCCATAAACCGGGCTCGCCTGTCTGCTTCGGGGGCCATACTCCAGGGCCTGACCTGGCGAATCCAGGGGGAGTTTCGCACCGGCTCGGTGGGGAACGGCCGGGCCAGCGTGGCCATGCAGGACGCCTACATCCGGTACAATCCCGGTGCCTGGGCAGTGCAGGCCGGCCAGTTCAAGACGCCATTCACCCGCGAGTTCATCACCTCCCTGGCCGACATCGAGACGGCCGACCGCGCCACCATCGTGGACTCACTCGCCCCCAAACGCGATATCGGCTTGATGGCGGAATACATGTACCGGCGGATCGGCCTGTGGGCCGGGCTGTTCAACGGCGAGGGCCAGAACGTGACGGTGAATACCGACTCGACGGTGCTCGGCGTGGCGCGGTTCGCGGTGCGCTTGCTGCCGCACCTGGCGCTAGGGGTAAACGGCGCCCTCTACTTCGGCGACTCCACCCGTTACGGAGTCGATGCCGCCTATGAGGACGACCGGTTCGCGCTCAAAGCCGAGTACCTGGGTCAAACGCGAGACGATGTCTCAGGGCCCGACGACTGGGGCTGGTACGGGCTCGGCGCCGTCTTCGTCATACCCACCGTCCAGGCGGTAGGGAAGTACGAAGAGTTCGCCCGCCCTGGCGTTGCTTCTGCGGTGAGGAACGATGCCTGGACCGCAGGCCTGAACGTCTACCCCAGCGGACGGACCCTGCGCCTCGCCTTCGACTATTTGTCCCGACAAACCGGAGAGTCGGGCCCGCGCAAAGGCAGGCTGCTGGCGCAGGTGCAGACAAAATTCTAAGAAGTCGAAAAGGAGAGCCGGTCATGAGAGGTCTGATAGCTGGAGTGCTGTTTCTCTGTTTTGCAGTCCGATCCACACCGACAGCGGCCCAGGAAGGCCCGCTGGTGGTCTTCAACGCCGGTAGCCTGGCCAAGCCCTTTAATGAGCTGCTGCGGGCGTTCAAAGCGAAGCATTCCGGGGTGGTTCCGGCTCAGGAGAACTCCGGGAGCCTCGAAGCGGCACGCAAGCTGACCGAGCTGGGCAAAATCCCAGACGTTATCGGCGTAGCGGACTACGGGGTCATCCCCAAGCTGCTGATTCCACAGCACGCCACCTGGTTCGCGGCATTTGCCCGGAATTCGATGGTGCTCATCTACACCGACGAGTCAACCACGGCGGGCGAGATCAACGGCCAAAACTGGTGGCAGATCCTGCTTCGGCCGGGAGTTCGCGCCGGCCGGGCAGATCCCGCCCTGGATCCAAACGGATATCGCACCTTGATGGCGTTCCAGCTCGCTGAAGAATTTTATGGGCAGCCGGGGCTCGCGCGCCGGTTGGAGCAGGCACTCGCACCGAAGTACATGCGTCCGAAGGAAGCCGATCTTACCGCCCTGGTACAGGCTGGGGAGCTGGATTATTCCTGGTCCTACTTCTCCATCGCCAAGGCGGCAGGGCTGCGCTACGTCGACCTACCGCCGGAGATCGACCTGAGCGATCCCAAGCTCGCCAGCTGGTACTCGCAGGCCCGGGTTCGGCTTCCCGGCGCACGCCGTACAGCAAGTGACTCGGTGGAATTCGTGGGTGAGCCGATCGTGTATGCGCTAACGATCCCGACCGCCGCTTCGCACCCGCGGACCGCGCAGGCGTTTGTCCAGTTCATCTTCTCTCCCGACGGTCAGGCCATCCTCAAGAACAACGGCTTCATGCTGCTGGAGAAGCCGATCCTGGGCGGGCCCGGGAAACCGCCAGCAGGGCTGTTCTGATTATCTTGCCGGAACCTTCTATCTCCGGTGAAGTAATGAGCGGCACCTGGAACATCCCAATCCCCCACAACGAGCCGGTGCTGAGCTACGCGCCGGAGAGTCCTGAACGAGCCGCCCTCAAGGCTGCGCTGGCGGCCGTGGGCGGCCAGCAGGCCGACATCCCCGCGGTGGTAGGCGGGCGCGAGGTGCGAAGCGGGGTAACTCACGACATCGTGGCGCCCCACTGTCACCAGCGGGTACTGGCCAAGGTGCACCAGGCCGACCGTAAGACCATTGATGCTGCCATGACGGCGGCGGTGGACGCTCAGCGCGACTGGGGTAACTGGCGCTTCGAGGATCGCGCCGCCGTTTTCCTCAAGGCCGCCGAGCTGCTGGCCACGAGGCACCGGCAGCTCCTCAACGCTGCAACCATGCTGGGCCAGAGCAAGACGGCCTATCAGGCCGAGATCGATAGCGCCTGTGAGCTGATCGACTTCCTCCGGTTCAATGTGCACTTCGCCGAGCGGATCTATCGGGAGCAGCCGGATTCCTCACCGGGTGTCTGGAACCGGATGGACCACCGGCCGCTCGAAGGCTTCATCTACGCCATCACGCCGTTCAACTTCACCGCGATCGGGGGCAACCTTCCGACTGCGCCGGCCCTGATGGGGAACGCGGTGGTCTGGAAGCCCTCCGCTACCGCTTCGCTCAGCAACTGGCACTTCTTCAAGCTGCTGGAGGAGGCCGGACTGCCGCCGGGTGTCATCAATTTTCTCCCCGGCAACTCCGTCGAGGTGAGTGACGCGCTGATCGCCGACCGCCGGCTGTCAGGCATTCACTTCACCGGGTCCACCCCCGTCTTCCAGGGCCTCTGGAGGTCGGTAGCGACCAATCTGGATCGGTACGCGGGGTATCCCCGGATCGTGGGCGAGACCGGTGGCAAGGACTTCATCCTGGCCCACCCGAGCGCCGACGTGGATGCGTTGGCGGTGGGAATGGTGCGGGGGGCCTACGAGTATCAGGGCCAGAAGTGCAGTGCCGCTTCCCGGGCTTACATCCCCGACACGTTGTGGCCGGCGGTGCGCGACCGGGTGGTCGCAATGATCGAGGATATCAGGATGGGGGATGTCACCGACTTCCGGAACTTCATGGGAGCGGTCATCGATCGGCGGGCATTCACCAGGCTGAAGGATCACCTGGAGAAGGCCAAGCAGGACCGGGGAGTGACCGTCGTGGCGGGAGGAGGCACCGACGATTCGGTGGGCTTCTTTGTTCAACCCACGCTGCTGCAGGTCGAAGACCCCAAGTATCGTCTCATGTGCGAAGAGATTTTCGGCCCGGTTCTCACGGCGCACGTGTATCCCGCAAAGCGTTGGCGGGAGACCCTCACCCTGGTGGACCAGACCAGCCCTTACGCCCTGACCGGTGCCGTGTTTGCTCGCGACCGCCAGGCGCTCGCGGAGGCGGATCAGGCCCTTCGCCACGCTGCCGGCAACTACTACATCAACGACAAGCCTACCGGAGCGGTGGTGGGTCAGCAGCCGTTTGGGGGTGCGCGAGCCAGCGGCACCAACGACAAGGCTGGGTCGGTGCTGAATCTGCTCCGATGGATTTCGGCTCGCAGCATCAAGGAGACGTTGAGCCCACCGAGGGATTATCGCTACCCGTTCATGCTGGAGGAGTAGACCGGCTGTAGCGGCCCGTCTGGCAATGATCCTGGTGTCCTCGCTGCACCAAACAGCGAGGGGGCAGGCGCGAGCCATTAGCTACACCGCTGAGCAATTGCAGTGCGCCAGATTTCTGGAGATTGGAGAGTCCAAGATTCTCACCGAAGCGGGTGGCCGGACACGTAACCAGACCTCCTCCCGCCGGGGCTTCTGGCAGTTCCGGGCGGCTCCATCGGATGGCGGCGTGGGGCTGGAGGGATGGCTCGACACCCTGGTGCTGACCCGGCGATCCCCGGAGACAGCGATCAGTCCGGACACCGATGGACTGCTCGGCGGACGCTACCGGGGGACCATGAGTCGAACCGGAGTCTACACCAGCAGCGTTCGCCCTTTTGTCCCGGATGAGGTGGCGGAGATTGCGGAGATGAGCGGGGCCCTGGATGACTTCTTTCCTGCGCTCCCGGCTCGAGCCCTCGGGCCGGGCGAGGGGTGGACCGACTCGCTCGGACTGATCATCCGCCGTTTGCCGGATAGCGTCCACTCGGGAGTGCCATTGTTTCGCTACACATTGGAGAGCCGGAAGGAGTCTCAGGCCGCGCCGACGCCGGCCGATACCCTCCCGCTCAAGCTGCGCCAGAAGACCGAAGAAACCGGTGAGTTCGTCTGGCATCCCGTGCTGGGGCTACTTCGGCGCGACCGTCATATCGTGGTGGAGACGACCGTACCTCCCAGTCGGTCGGTTCGCCAGGCCGTCCGCTCGAAGGTGGAGCAACGGATCACCGTGGCTCGAGACCTGACGAAGCTGAGCCGCGCCGACCGACAAACCGCTGCTCCGGATCGAACAGCAGGCCGGCCAGACTCAGGAGTAACAGGGTCGACCCGGTCAGAACCAGGATGTCAGCCCGGACGCTGAACTCGGCGGGCTGGCCGAACGCCTGACGCATGAGGTCGACCTGATAGGTTACTGGATTGATTCGCGCCAGAAACCGGAGCGCAGACGGCATCCCGTCAGTCGGGTATAGCGCCCCGCTCACGAAGAGGAGCGGAAAGAGCACCAGGTTGATCACGCCCGCAAAGTTCTCCACCGATCGAAGGCGCGCCGCCACCAGCAGTCCGAGTGCGCTGCTCACCACGGATCCCAGTGCAAGCGCGCCCACGGCCGCGGCCAGATTGCGGGGTGAGACCGGCACAAACAGCGGTGCCAGCGCCAGCACCACGGCACCCTGAAGGAATCCCACGATCGCAGCGGCCGCCGTTCTCCCCGTCAGCACCGCCGGCACTCCTGCCGGGCTCGCCAGCATCAGCCGCAGCAGGCCGAACTCCCGGTCGTACACCGTCGAGATGGCCATGAGCATCGCGCCGAAGAGCGCCGCCATCACTACGATGCCGGGGTAGACGAAGGCCTGGTAGGAGGCGCCGCCCTCCACCCGTGCGATGGCGTTGAAGCCGGTCCCGACCAGGACCAGCCACATCAAGGGCCGGACGATCCCACCAAGCAATCGCCCCTTCTGACGCATGGTCCGCGTCAGATCCCTGGCGACAATGCCGTACATAGTGCTTACAGCGCTCATGTCACCTCTGACGGTGAAGCAACAGCATTAGCCGGGCTCACTGGCCGGACTCTGGGTAACCGCGAAGTACACATCCTCCAGGGTCGCGGGGCGCAATGCGAACCGCTTGATCCCGGGCGCCGAGCCGGCCAGCTCGACCACCGCCTCGCGTGACCCCGAGAGTCCGATGCGGAAGCCGCGCTCGGTTTGCGTGCTGGTGGCTGCCGCGCCGAGTCCGCGAAGCGCCTTGACCAACCGCTCGGCACCGGAGCCCTCGATTTCGGCCACCTCCTGTCCAACCGTCGCCCGGAGTGCCGCAGGCTGGTCGTTAGCCACCACCTGGCCGCGAGACAACAGCACGACCCGGTCGGACGACTCCGCCTCCTCCAGATAGTGAGTCGAGAAGAGAATCGTGGTTCCCCGGCTGCGGCGCTGGCGCTCCAGCAGGGACCACACCCGGTCACGATGCTCCGGGTCGAGGCCCACGGTCGGCTCGTCGAGAATGAGAAGATCGGGTTGGTGCAGAGACGCCCGGGCAATATCCAGCAGCCGGCGCCAGCCCCCAGAGAGCCGTCCGGCCGCCGTTTCGGCGTGGTCCACCAGGCCGGTTCGGTCCATCGCTTCTGTCACAGCCTGACCGGCCTTCCCACCACTCAGGCCGGCCAGACGAGCGGCGAAACGAAGGTTCTCCGAGACTGTGAGCAGGCTATCGACGCTGATTTCCTGGAACACGAGCCCGAGTCGCTGCCGCACCGCCCGACGGTCTCTCGCGGTGTCGTGGCCGAAGATCCGAGCGCTGCCGCGGGTGGGTGCCAACAGGGTGGCGAGCAGGAGCATTGTGGTGGTCTTACCGGCCCCATTGGGCCCCAGCAGTCCCACCAACGCACTGGGAGGCACCTCGAGGTCGAGGGCGGCGAGCGCTCGGATCCTGCCGTAGTCACGCCCCAGCCCCTCGGTCGATATGGCCGGCGCGGGGTAGCTCACACCCGCTGGGGCTCGCCGGCGAGGGAGCGGTAGCTGTACTGGAGGATGTCGCGGGATGACTCAGTGAGCGCCTCGTCCACGACCTGGCGTAAGGGGCTCAGGGTGCAGACCGGATCGGTGTTCGCCGCATCCCCGGTGAGCGCGAATGCCTGGCAGCGGCAGCCGCCGAAGTCGGTCGCCTTCCGAGGACAGCTCCGGCACGGTTCCTTCATCCAGCTGTCGCCCCGGAAGGCCTGGAACGCTTCCGACTCCCGCCAGATCCACTCCAGTGAATGACTCTTCACGTCATCGAATCGCAACGTGGTGATCTGGGTAGCGCCGTGGCAGGGCAGCACCATCCCGTTGGGCGTGACCACCAGATAGAGCTTTCCCCACCCGCCATAGCACGCCTTCGGATACAGCTCGTAGTAGTCAGGGAGCACGTACGTGATCTGCATCCGGCCGCGGTAGCGCTGAATGGCTCGCTCGGCGATGTCCCGCGAGCGTTCCACCTGTTCCCGCGTCGGCATTAGCGCCGACCGGTTCTGGAGTCCCCATCCGTAATACTGGGTGTTGGCGAGCTCGACCCGGTCGGCTCCGAGATCGGCGGCCAGATCGATGATCTCCCCGATTCGATCGAGGTTCGCCCGGTGAAGCACCACGTTGACGGTAAAGGCAAATCCGAGCTCCCGGACAATGGCTGCGGCGGCCTGCTTGTGCTTGACCGAGCGCACCCCGGCGATGCGTTCCGCCACTTCCGGGTCCGAGTCCTGGATGGAGATCTGAATGTGCTCGAGGCCGGCTTCCTTGAGCCGCTCGGCACGGGCGCGCGTCAGTCCCAGGCCCGATGTCACCAACGTCGAATACAGTCCCTCACGCCGGGCGTGGGCGGCCAGCTCCTCCAGGTCCTTCCGCAGCAAGGGCTCGCCACCAGACAGGCCCAACTGGAGGACGCCGAGCTCCCGGGCCTGGGTAAAGACCCGCTGCCAGTCGGCGGTGGTAAGCTCGCTCTCGGCCCGGATCAGATCCAGCGGGTTGGAGCAGTAAGGACAGTGCAGCGGACAGCGGTGGGTCAGCTCCGCCAGCAGCGTAGTGGGAATGTCACCCGGCACGAATCAGCTCCCGTTCCGCCATAAGAGCGAGATACTCGGTGACATCGCGGGTCACGTCTGCCTGATAGCGCTCGGTCAGAATGCTCACGATCTGGGTTATCGTGTTACTGCCGTTGCAGAGCTCCAGGATGGCGGCGCCGGTATCGTTCAGGAGAACCGCGCCTTCGGGATACAGCAGCACGGGGCGTTGCCGGACCGGATCGAACTGCAGGCGTGCCATCCGCCAGAGCTTCGGGGTGGAATCTGGAGTCAGGAGCCAGGAGTCAGGGGCCACGGTCATGACTCGACGTACGCCTTGTGAATGGTGTCGATCATGACCCAGAGCATCTCCAGCTTGAACGCCAGTGCGTGGAAGGCCCGCTGCTGGGTCTCTACCGTGGTGCAGTGCAGCTGCACCAGTCTGAGACCCTGCTGGCTGTCGCGCGGGGCCTGAACCAGACGGCTCTTGAAGTACTCGAGCGCCTCGGCTTGGATCCAGGGATAGTGCTCGGGGAAGGCCGCGATCCGCTTGCGCATCAGGTCGGGCGCAAACAGCTCGGTCAACGACGATGCCACCGCCTCGACCCACGGCTTCGTCTTGCAAAAGGTGACGTAGGATTCCGCCGCGAGCCGGACGCCGGGCAGGACGTGTCGCTCATCCTCCATCTCCTCGCGGGGAACGCCGAGCGCCTCACCCAGCCGGATCCACAGCTCGATGCCGCCGGTGCCGGGAGCGGTGCCGTCGTGGTCGATGATCCGCTGGATCCACTCCCGCCTTACCTCCGGGTCGGGGCAGTTCGAGATGATGGCCGCGTCCTTTCGGGGGATGGCGCGCTGGTAGGCCAGGCGGTTCGCCACCCAGCCCTGAAGCTCTCGTGCTGTGAGCCGGCCCTCATGCATCAGCTGGTGGAATGGGTGCCGGGCGTAATATGAGGTGCTGAAGGAGCGGAGCCCATCGGCCAGCGCCTCGGGGTCGAGCGGACGCTCCAGCGTGGGGATCGCCGGTGGTGGCGGGGCTGCCAGAGACGAGGTCCTGAGGGTGGCTGTCATGATCGTCAGAGGGAAAAACTCATGCCGTCGTGGCCGACCACGACTCCGGCCCGCTCGACCTGTTCCCGCTCGAGCGAGCCCTCCACAAGCATTGGATTGGTGTTGTTGATGTGGGTATACACCTTGGTTGGGCGCGACAACCCGGCCAGCCGGGGAAGGCTGCCGTCCGGTCCCGAGATCGGCTGGTGATCCATTTCCCGCGCCCGTCGATCACCGATGCCGAGCGAGATCAACTCATCATCGGTCCAGAAGGTGCCGTCGAACAGGAGCAGGTCGGTGCCGCCCAGGCGCTCCAGCAGCGACTGGTCCAGGTCGCCGCAACCGGGGACGTAGGCGCAGGACCCGCCGGTCGCTTCGTCGCGCAGGATCAGGCCCACCGTATGCCCGATGGTGTTTTCCAGGGCAAACCGGGGCGGCCCCGCCGGAACATTGAATGGAAGGATCGAGAGGGTACTCTCGCTCCCATCGCGGTAGCGAAGCGGTATCGGCTCGTCGAGAACCATGTCGGTCACCTCCACCCGCGCAAATGCCTGGGTGACCGGGATGATCCTGGAGTCCCGTTCCAGGATCCTTCGGACGGCGAGGGTGGCGTAGAGCTGGAGGCGGCGGGCTTCGCGCAGAAGCACGATGCCCAACGTATGATCCAGCTCGGCGTCGGTGACCACGATTCCCTCGACCGACACGTGGCGGATCCCGCTGGGAATGGGGCCGGGAAGGCAGTCCAACTGATGGTGCACGTCGGGGGAAGCGTTTAGTAGAAACCAGCGCTCTCCGTCGACGCTAACCGCGGTGGAGGATTGGCTCCGTTTCGGGGCTCGATGAGGAGCAGTGCGGCCCACCCGGCAGGTGGGGCACCAGCAGTTCCACTGCGGAAAGCCACCGCCGGCGGCGGTCCCAAGCAGGACGACATGCACGTTGAACAGCCGAAGGGCCCGCTTTCGCGAGCCCTTGGTCTCAGCTCTGGTTAGAGCGTCGCGACGTAAGCAGTGACTTCCATCGTGACCGCTACGACTTCTGCTTCGGGTTTGGTCCAAGACATGTGTTGCTCCGCAGTGATTAGTTGAATCGACCCGAACCACGCCAGCGGTAAAGCACGCGGCGTGCCATCTGGGGCCTTAGCAGATCATCCGGGTGCAATGTGGTCGCTGGAATGGACTTGGATCAACGGATCGTGCCGAGGTGTCAGCTCTTGAAGTACCCGTTGGGTGGGGGATATCAGCCAGATTGGGTCTTCTCACCCACTTCCGATCCCGAACTTCTTCAGCCGGTAGCGCAGCGTATCCCGGCTGATGCCCAGCCGCTGAGCCGCCCGGGTCTGATTGCCCCCGGCTTCACGCATGGCGCGCTCGATCATGGAACGCTCCACCTGGGTCAGGTCACCGCTCTCTGGGGCCGGGCCCGAATCGCCGGTGAGGTCCGGCCTCTCGCTCGCTACCCGCATCGGGGCCGTCACAGACAGGTGCTCGACGTTGAGCGTCGTATCCCGGCTCCACAGCACCGCTCGCTCGATGACGTGGCTCAACTCCCGCACGTTACCAGGCCAGGGATAGGACAACAGGGCTTGCCGCGCCCGCGCGTCGATCCGGCGGACGTTCTTGCCATACTTGGTGCTGAAGCGGCGGAGGAAGTGCTCCGCCAGGAGCAGCGCGTCGTCTCCCCGCTCGCGGAGCGGCGGGAGGTGCAGCAGGATCACCGCAAGACGAAAATACAGGTCGCTACGGAAGCTGTTGCGCTGGACCTCCGTCTCCAGGTTCCGGTTGGTGGCGGCCAGAATCCGCACGTTGATCTTCCGGTCTCGAATGCCGCCCACGCGTCTCACGGTGCGCTCCTCGATCGCTCGTAGCAGCTTCCCCTGAAGCGACAGCTCGAGATCACCCACTTCGTCCAGAAAGAGGAAGCCCCCTTCGGCCGCCTCAAACAGGCCGATCTTGGACTCCTTGGCATCGGTGAAGGCCCCGCGCTCGTACCCGAAGAGCTCGGCTTCCATGAGATTCGCGGGCAGAGCGGTGCAGTTCACATCGATAAACGGCCGGGTCGCTCGCGGCCCGGAGGCGTGAAGCGTGCGGGCAACCAGGCCCTTGCCGGTCCCGGTTTCCCCGGTGATGAGGACTGGCGGCGTCTCATCCAGGGCGGCGATCTGACGGACCTGGTCCATCACCGCCGCCAGCGCCGGCGAGCTCCCCAAGATGCCGGCAAAGGGCACCTCACTGGCCGCCCGGCTCCGATAATAGGAAAGCTCCTGCTTCATCAGCGCGTTTTCCCGGGCGCGGTCGGTCAGGAGCTTCAGCTCCTCCAAGTCCACCGGCTTCTTCATGTAGTCGAAGGCGCCGAGCTTGACCGCTTCGACCGCGCCCTCGATGGTGCCGTGGGCCGTCATGATGATGACTGGGATGGAGGGATCGAAGTCGCGAATCCACCGCAGCAGCTCGATTCCGCTCATGCCGGGCAGCCGCACATCGGCGAACACCACATCGGGCCGGAGGCTTTCGACCAGCTCCTTGGCCCGTTCGGCATCGCCGGCCACCTCCGCCTCGTACCCCGCCTCCGCCAGAAAGGTCTTGACCGCCCGCGCGAGCGTGCGCTCGTCGTCAACGATGAGCACGGTCGAGCCGCTCATGTTGCCGCTCCCACGGCGGCGGGAGCCGCGGCGGGAAGCCGCACCCCCACCGTGGTGGCGCCCGGGCGGCTTACGATCTCAAGCCGGCCGCCGTTCTGCTCGACGTAGCGCTTGGCGATGGCGAGCCCAAGGCCGGTACCATCGGGGCGGGTGGTGAAGAACGGATCGCAGACCGAGGGGAGGACGTTGTCCGGGATACCGGAGCCGGTATCGGAGACTTCGATGGCGACCTCGCCGGCGGTCCCGGCATGGCTCAGCGAGCCGGCAATCCGCAACTGTCCGCCGGCCGGCATGGCGTCCAGCGCATTGGAGACCAGCTCTACCAGCACCTGCTCCAGCTGCATTGGATCCACCCGCACTTCCGGAAGGGTGGGCGAGATCTCGAGCGACAACTTCACCCCATGCTCGCGAAGTTGCTCGGAGAACGCCGGCAGCAGGGCCTCCACCAGGCGGAGAACACTTTCGCTGGTCGGTCGGAAGGGGGCGGGCCGGGAGAAGCTCAACAGGTGGCTGATGCGGCGGTCGAGGCGATCGACCTCGTGGATGATTGCATCCAGGTACTCGCTGGAGGACGGAGATTCCGGGTGGCGCCGCACGACCTGCGCTGCGGCGCGGAGGCTGGCGAGCGGATTCCGCAGTCCATGAGCGACCGCCGCTGCCATCTCCCCGATCGAAGCCAGCTTTTCCGACTGAACCAGCTGCGCCTGGGTGCGCTCCAGCTGGGAGATCTTTGTCTCCAGCTCGTGGTTGAGCCGGACCATGTCGGATCTCGACTGCCTGAGGTTGTCGGTCATGCCGGCGAAGGCTCGTGCCAGCTCGCCGATCTCGTCCCTGGAGTCGGTGGTAATCGGGTGCTCCAGATTACCCGCCCCCACCACGGCCATCGCTCCGGTGAGCCGGCTGACCGGCCGGGCCAGGCTGCGGGATATGAGCCAGGAACCCAGCAGCCCGGCGGCCAGGGTGAGGACTACGATCAAGACGAGCATCCGCTCCTGCGCGGCGAGAATTTCTTCCAGCCGGGCATAGGCGCCACGCACGCTTGACTCCCGTGCGCGGCGGTAGATGTCCCGATTGAGCTGGGTCAGGGCCGGTTGCAAACGACCCTTGAGCTCCTGCTGGGCCATGGTGTACGCCGCCTGGCGCCGGCCTGAGTCGTAGAGACCAAAGATGCTCGTGGCGGCGGCCTGAATCTGCTGCTGGATGTCTCGAACCCCCTGCGCCAGCCCCATCTCGTCAGGACGCAGCTCGGCCGCCCAGCGCTGCTGCCAGTAGTCCACTACCTCCCCCGCCAGACCAAACTCCTTCTTTGCGCTAGGATCCATGCCGCTCAGGTAGCGCCAGATGATCTCGGTCTGCTCGAACATGGCGGTCTCCAGTTCGGCATACGTCCGGGTCCGCGCCATGCTTTCCCCCAACGCCTGGAGGGCTCGGCGCTCCAGGAGATTGCTCCGGATCGCCTCCGCCCCGATGAGGAGCGCGGGGAGGACCATGAATGAGAAGCCGAGCAGGAGTTTGCGCTGGAAGGTCACGGGCCAAAGCTAACGGATACAAACGGGTCCGGTGAGGTGGCCTACCTTCCTAGGAACTGCCCCTTCCTGGGGCAAGAAATGCAAGCCGCAGATGAACGCAGATCAACGCAGATTCAAGCACGAGAACGTTACCCACAGGATCATCGGAGCCTTCTTCGATGTGTATAATGAGCTTGGCTACGGGTTCCTCGAGTCGGTTTATCAAGAAGCGATGGCTATTGCCCTCGAGTCGGGTGGCCTTCGAGTGGACCAGGAATATGGGCTTGAGGCTCGCTTCAGAGGTCAGGTGGTAGGTGTATTCAAAGCGGACCTGCTGATAAACGGCTGCGTGATCGTGGAGTTAAAGGCCCTCAAGGAATTGAACTCAACTCATGAAGCTCAGGCGCTCAACTACCTCCGGGCGGGAGTCGTGGAGGTGGCTCTCCTGCTCAACTTCGGCCCCCAACCTCAGATCAGACGCCTCGCGTTCTCGAACGATCGCAAAGGTCCTTGGGCTCGTGAGCAACTACAGCTTCACACTGGCGTCTCCTGTACTCTGCCGAATTCCATCCGCGTTCATCTGCGTTAATCTGCGGCAAGAGGCTGTTTTCTCTTGCTCCGCCCGAAAGAACCTCATAGTTTGTCTTAACCATCCTGCCTTCGGAGGTTCTGCCGATGTCGGACGCATTCCTCAGCTCCGACGACTTCGACGAACAAGCCCATCACCTCTACAATGAAGGCCGCTACGATGAAGCCCTGACAGTCCTCAAGGAAGGCATCAACCTTTACCCCCACGCAGTCGAACTCCATATCGGAACCGCGTACGCCCACCTCGCTCGCGAGGAGTTTGCCTGGGCGCGGCGGAGCTTCGAGCAGGCACTGGCCCTGGATCCGGACCACGAAGACGGGCTCGCGGGCCTGGGCGAAACGCTGCTCAAGCTGGGCGACCGGGCGGGGGCCATGCGGGCGGTGGAGCGAATTCTCCAGCTGGGCTTTCAGGATGATCACGAGTTGATGCTCCAGATCGGCCGGGCGCTGTTTCGGGAAGGGCTGGTTGCTCCGGCGCACCGCTTTTTCGACCTGGCGGTGGCGGCCCATCCCGAGTCCCCCGATGCGGCGGCGTGTCTGGGCTATGCCTCGCATCGGCTGGGCAACGATCCCGGATCGCTTTACTGGTTGCGCCGGGCCCTGGAAATCGACGCGGGTTACAGCGAGGCGCGGATCTACCTCGCCAACCTGCTGTACGACCGAGGTGAGTCCGAGGCGTCGCTCCATCACCTGGAGCGGACGCAACCGGAGGATCACTTCGACGAGCTGGGGATCTGGCGGCACATCGAGCTCAAGAAGACGGTCTACCGCCTACCCGATGAGGACCCTGAGCTGGCGCCGTGGCTGACCAGGCTGGGAGAGGTGGTGGGAGAGCCCGACTCGATCGACCTGCTGCTCGCCGAGGTGGAGGCACAACACTCGGATGGCGCGGTCCGGGATCCCTACCAGCTTGAGCTGTTCGGGACCTTGCTCAGCGAGCTGCATGCCATGCAGAAGAAGCCGGGTCAGAGCGAATATCATCAGGTCATGACCCTGTCGGGCTACAGCATTCGGGGTACCTGGGAGGAGATTCTCACCCAGATGAAGGCCGCCGACCGGGAGTGGGCCCAAGGCTCGCTGAACGATTTCATGGCCAGCCTGGCTCGCCGGGGCCAGACCGAGACCGGCGTCGTCATCCCCACCACCGATCCGGAGGCGTTCATTCGGGGCAGTGCCGAGGCGGGGGTGCTTCGTATCGTCCAGTAAGGCGTAAGCGGTGAGCGGTGAGCGGGGTAGCCCAGATTAGGTTTATCGGGGTGCCCCGCTTTTCCTTTTTCATGATCAGGAACGACCCGCAAATGACCGCATCTGCCTCCCGCTCGCCGCTCACCGCTCACCGCGCACCGTTGTGGACCAAAGACGTTGTCCGCGAAGTTCTCCCCAACGGCCTCACCTTGCTGGTGCAGCCGGACCATTCCGCACCGGTGGTTTCGGTGGTGACCCACGTGAAGGCGGGCTTCTTCGACGAGCCGGACCGCTGGACCGGGATCTCCCACGTGCTGGAGCACATGTTCTTCA
>DATMDQ010000125.1:0-8150 GCA_035557715.1 Gemmatimonadales bacterium | reverse complement strand
TGGGAGGTGATGATTCCCAACCCGATCATCCATTCCACCACCTTCGGAGGGAACCCGCTGGCCTGCGCGGCCGGCCTGGCCGCAATCCAGGTGACTCTGGAGGAGGATCTACCGGGCCAGGCGGCGACTAAGGGTGAGTTTCTGCTCCGGGAGCTGGGTTGCCTGCAGCAGAAGTATCCCCAGGTGCTTGAGGATGCGCACGGTAAGGGCCTCCTCATCGGGATGGAGTTTCCGGTGCAGGAGATCGGCTGGAAGGTGGCGTCCGGGCTTTTTAAGCGAGGGGTGCTGGTGGCGGGCACCTATTCGAAGGCCCAGGTGATCCGGATCGAGCCCGCGCTGGGTATTCCGATGGAGCTGCTGCAGGAGATGTTGAACCGGCTGGAAGACACCTTCCGCGAGGTAGGCGCGACGTTGTAGCGAGCGGAGTAGTAATGGAAGGGAAAGGGCGGCCGAAGTGGCCGCCCTCTGTTTGCCCAATTGGAAGGCCCTGGCGCCAAGTTTATTCCGGCGACGCGGGTGCCTCCGGCTCTTCCTCCTCAACCTCATTCGACCAGCTGAGCGAGACCCCTCCCCAGAGCTTCGTGTCGCTCTCGTTCGAGGGTGAGGTGAATTTAGTGAAGTCGTCGCCGGCAATCACGACGTGGATAACGGGCGTGATCGAAACGGCGCCGGCCGAGAAGGGCACGCCAGCCGAGAGATCCAGGTGGGTGAAGCCATCATCCGCAAAGTTGGAAGACTCGTCGGACAGCAGGTCGTCGGGAACACCCTGTCCTGCGCTGAATCCCGCCGCCGCACCCAGGTCGATCGAGACTGCTTCGCTGGCTGCCAGCGAGTGGCTGAGGTTAGCCTCTATATAGGCCCCCTTGATCTTGTCCACGTCGTAGTAGACCGAGAGCTCGGGGCTGAGGGGGACGTCGAAGCCGAGCTTGCCATAGACCTCGACGGTGTTCGCCTCGCTGTCCAAGCCGCCATTCGGAGCGTCATCGAGATCGTTGGGGTATATGTAGCCGGTGACGCCGCCCGTCAGAGTCGCCTTCCCGGCCGGAAAGCTGATCTCTGCGTACGGATCGAACTCCGAGAGATTGAAGGAGGAAGTTCCGCCGCTTTCGCTGATGTCATCGTTGATATCGTCGTATGTGCCAAGATCAATATTGGCCCATCCGCCGACGGTGATCGAGGCGTTGCCTGCCGGGAAGCTTAGCCATAACCCGGGCTCGGCCACCGGCTTGTTCGTGAGGGTCAGCCCGCGCCAGACATAGGAGCTGAACAGGTCGAGGTCCACGCCGAATGTGGCCTGCGCGTGACCTGGAGTTGCGCCGGCCAGCGCACCGATAAGGACGAACGCTGCTCCACCGACTTTCGCTCGCTGCATGATGGTCTCCCAAAGCATGGGGAAGGTGAGACGCCCCTCAACAAAAAAGGCCCGCTTGGAGGTCAGCGGGCCGGGAACTACGGCAACATATACACCCCGACACCCCGCCGCCTAAGTGAAAGCGTCACAATTCGAGAGTCGATTCCAGCTGCGCGGCTTGTGGGGGAGCATGAGCCTAATGTAGGGGCGCAGGGTCGAGCGTCAAGGCTGTCTCGACCCTGCCTACGAGGTCACTGGTGTACGTCGAATCCTTCCACATGCAGGTCCAGGTTATGGTTGGCGCGAATGCCAACGATGCCCTTCACGTTGGTAGTCGCAGCATCCGCGGTGTAGACGGTCTGCCCGTTGACCTTGAAGTCGACCTTGCTGGGGTTCTGCTTGGCGTCGATCTCTAGAAGATTGGTGGCCTTCCCCTCGGCGTCCCCCTTCTTGACCGCCGGGTGGGCCGTCCAACCCTTGCTAACTTCGCTGGTCTTCTCGCCATCGCGCCGCTTGATGAGGTACGTCCCGTCATCCCGCACCAGGAAGTAAGTGTACTTCTGGTCCTTCCCCTCGAGGCCCTGACCTCCCATGAACAGTCCGTACCCCTCGGCATGCTTCAGCTTCTTCATCTGGTGGAAGGTGGCCAGGGTATGGAAGGGCCCCTTGGCCTGGTCGCTCTTTCGATAGAGAATCGTTGCGGGACCCAGCGTGAGATGATATCCGGGTGCCATGGTGACGAACTTGATGCTCTTGACGTCTCCGGTGCCGTCCGGCCGGGCAGACCATCCTGTCGGAAGCGTCCCACCCCCCTGCACCGCGTGATCGGCATCGGAGTCCTTCGGAGGCTGGTCCTGCGACTGGGCCGGTGTCGACGGCACATAGGCCAAGGCCAGGACGAGGCCGGCGGCAAAACCGCTAATACGCATGGTGATACCTCGACGATACAGAGTGTTGGGTTGCGGTGACCGAACAGTTCTGGCTAACTTCGGCCGCAAGGGCGGCTAATCCTCTTCCGGAGGCGGTTCGATGTCTTGGTTTGGAGTCCTTTTCGCATCCATTGGTGCCGGGCTCATCCTGGGGGCGCTCACCTACGTTTCCCTGCTCATCGGCGTGCTGATCCACTTCATGATCATCCTGATGGCTGGACCGTTGGTTGACCGGTTTCTCGCCAGGCGGGGCCGCAGGCCGGCTTAGACCGGAGGGGGCCCGGCGGAAGGCTCTTCCTCGTCCAGTGCGCCAGGCGTGGTGGCTGTCCGCATGGCCGCATCGTAGTTGATCTTTAGGCTGCCCTGCAACTCCCTCAGGCCGCGCACCTTAGTGGGTATCCCCCCACCGCCGCGAACCACCATGCCCATGCGTCCTGCCGTCTCCGCCAGACCAGCCATGCTGAGCGAGGCGGCGTTGCCCTTGATGTCATCGACCAGCCGGCCGAGCGCCCGCATCAGGGTTTCATCCACCCGCGGGAGGGCCAGTTGCTCGATTGTGCTGTAAATGCGTTGGAACTTCGGAGGCAGCAGCGTGAGATAGGCCAGCTGCGCCTGTTGGCGGCTCGACAGCTTGGGTGCCATGGTAGCCCTGGAACGAGAGACCGTGAATTTAGCACATGGGCCGGGCGTTGGGGCGAATGAATCTCCGCTGGCGCCGCTCCGTAGTGTGCAGGTTCTTGACTGTTTCAGCCTGCAAATGTGATCGCATACGGGTGCCATTTGCCGGCCTACGCTGGGTGAAACCGAGCCGCCGGTCGATTCGGAGGCCGTTCGTTCGACTTAATACTATGAGCTCGCCGAAGGTCAGGCGGCATGGGGCCGCCGCTGTCTGATCCTGGAAGGGTACCGTCATGAAAATTTCGGACATGTCGATTCGGAGGCCGGTCCTGGCCAGCATGCTGAGCCTGGCGCTGGTGCTCTTCGGCGTCATTGGATACACCCAGCTCGCGGTTCGCGAGTTCCCCGATGTCGACGCCCCCATCGTCTCCGTCACCACGGTATTGCCGGGAGCCAATCCCCAGGTGGTCGAGTCGGCGGTAACCGACATCCTCGAGGAGGAGCTGAGCACGGTCGAGGGACTGCGCACCCTTACGAGCTCCAGCGGGGAAGGTGTCAGCAACATCACCCTGGAGTTCAACCTGGAGCGGGGCGTGGAGGCGGCGGCGCAGGACACCCGGGACAAGGTCGCCCGAATCCGGGAGCGCCTGCCGGAGGACGTCGAAGAGCCGGTGGTAGCCAAGCAGGATGCCGACGCACAGCCGTTCTTCTGGCTGGCCCTGTCCGGCGAGAATTACGACCTGCTCCAGCTCTCCGACCTGGGCGACCGGCTGGTCAAGTCCCGCTTGCAGACGCTTCCCGGGGTGGGCCAGGCCCGGATCTTCGGTGAGCGGCGCTTCTCGATGCGGGTCTGGCTATCCCCCTCCGAGCTTTCCGCCCGCGGCCTGACCGTACAGGATGTCCAGCAGGCCATTCGGAGCCGCAACGTGGAGGTGCCCGCCGGGCGCATCGAATCGGAGCGCCGGGAGTTCACCGTCCGCTCGCTGGGTGAGCTCAAGACCCCGGAGGAGTTCGGTAATCTGGCGGTGAGTAACACCGGCGGCATTCTGGTCAAGCTCAAGGACCTGGGTCGGGTGGAGCTGGGACCGGAAGATGAGCGGAGTGCCCTCCGCTTCAAGGGCATCCAGTCGATCGCGATTGGCGTCGTCCGTCAGTCCAAGTCGAACATCATCTCGGTATCGGACGCGATCAGCGCCGAGCTTCCCAGGATCCAGGCGTCGCTGCCGCCGGGGGTCACCCTCAACATCGGGTTCGACCAGTCGATCTTCGTCAAACGCTCCATCAAGGAAGCCGAGGAGACCCTGCTGATCGCCGCCCTGCTGGTGGTGGTCATCATTTTCATCTTCCTGCGCAATCTGCGGGCGACGATCATCCCCGGGCTGGCGATCCCGACGTCCATCGTGGCGGCGTTCGCCATCATGTACTTCATGGGCTTCTCGATCAACAATTTCACCCTGCTCGCGCTCACGCTCGCCATCGGCATCGTGGTGGACGACGCGATCATTGTTCTAGAGAACGCCTACCGCCACCAGGAAGAGCTTCACGAGTCGCCCGAGGAGGCCGCCATCAACGGCACCCGGGAGATCGCCTTCGCGGTGCTCTCGACCACCATCGCACTGGTGGCCGTGTTCACCCCGCTCGCCTTCCTGAAGGGCTCCACCGGGCGCTTGTTCAACGAGTTCGGTGTCGCGGTCGCGGGGTCGGTAATTATCTCGGGTTTCGTAGCGCTCACCCTGACCCCAATGCTCTGCGCCAAGATCCTCCGGGTACCGCAGCGGCATGGGCCGCTTTACCGGATTCTGGAGAACGGATTCAATAGTCTGGCCTCCGGCTACGCGCGCAGCCTGGCCTTCACCCTCCGCCACCGGCTGGTCGTCGTGGGCCTGACCGCTCTGGTGACCCTCAGCGCATTCTTCGTCTTTCGGTCGCTCAAGCGGGAGTTCGTCCCCGCTGAGGACCGGGGGTGGTTCCTGACGTTCATCATTGCCCCGGAGGGCTCCTCGCTGGCGTATACCGACAGCTACCAGCGCCGGGCCGAGGCAATCCTCTCCAAGACCAAGGACATCAACAGTTTCTTCAGCGTGGTGAACATCGGCGACGGGGTCAGCCGAGGCATCATCTTCACCAACTTGGAGGACTGGTCCAACCGCAAGCGGTCGGTGATGGAAGTCGTGGATGAGGTGCAGGGCCAGTATTTCGGGATCCCGGGTATTTTCGCGTTCGCCAGCAACCCGCCGGCCTTCGGGTGGGGCAGCCCGGTGAACTTCGTCATCCAGCACTCGGATTTCGATCTGTTGGCCAAGGGGAACGACACTCTGCTCGCCCGTGCCCGTCAGGTACCGGGACTGGTCAACGTGGACAGCGACCTCCGTGTCAACAAGCCCCAGCTCACGGTGAGCTTCGACCGGGATAGGGCCGAGGACCTGGGTGTGTCCGTATCGGACGTGGCCACCACCCTTCAGGTACTCCTGGGCGGCAGTCAGACCGGAACGTTCACCCGGGCCAACAAGCAGTATGACGTGATCGTGCAGCTCGACCCCAAGGCCCGGGCCACGCCCAGTGACATGACAGGGTTGTATGTCCGGGGCCGCGATGCCCAGCTGGTGAAGCTGGAGGCGCTCGCCACGGTGCAGGAAGGCGTCGGACCCAGGGAGCTGAACCACTTCCAGCGGGTTCGCTCCGCAACCATCACCGCAAGCCTGGCCCCCGGGTTCACGCTCGGGGAGGCGTTGGACTCACTGACGACGATCGCGAATGATGTGCTGCCCAAGGGCAGCAGCACCGCCCTTGCCGGCGAATCGCGCGAGCTGGAGGAAAGCGGCTCGGCGCTCTACTTCGCCTTCCTTCTGGCGCTGGTGGTGGTCTTCATGGTTCTCGCCAGCCAGTTCGAGTCGCTGGTGCACCCGTTCACGGTGCTGCTGGCGGTGCCGCTCGCGGTTACCGGTGCGCTGCTCACGCTCAAATTCGCGGGATCGACCCTCAACGTGTACAGCCAGATCGGAATGATTCTTCTGATCGGACTGGTCACCAAGAACTCCATTCTGCTGGTGGAGTACATCAACCAGCTGAAGGAACGCGGCATGGATACCCTTGCTGCGGCGCAGGAGGCCGGCCGGATTCGACTGCGTCCCATCCTGATGACGTCAGTGGCCACCGTTGCCGGCGCGCTTCCCATCGCGCTCGGGCTGGGCGCCGGCTCCCTCAGCCGTCGTCCGCTGGGCTACGCCATCGTGGGCGGACTGATGTTCTCCACCCTGCTCACACTGTACGTCGTCCCCTCGGTGTATGTGATCTTCGACGGACTGTTTCAGCGCCGCAGGGTCCGGGCCGAGAGCAGGAGTAGTTCCCTGGCGCCGGCGGAGGCCGACTGATGCTGTTACTGCTGTTGGCGCTCCAGGCTACTCCGGCCCGGGTAGACTCGATCCCGGGCACCGACTCGGTTCCACGGATAACCCTGGCCGAAGCAGTGCGCCGTTCGTCACGCTTCGATCCCGATTACGTCCGCGCGCTGGGGGATATCGACAACGCCGAGTGGGGCCGGCGCGCCGCCATGCTTGCGTTCTTCATCCCGTCAATCGATCTGGGGCTCGACCAGACCAAGTACTCGGAGAGCTTCTTCAATCCGGCCGATCCGGCGAACCCGACGCAAACACTGGTCGTAGGGCGGGCCAGCGCCAATTACGAGATCTTCAGCCTGCGCAAGTTCAGCGAGATCTCCCGGACCAAGGCCGACCTCGCCAGCGCGGAAGCCAGCGAGCTGGAGCAGCGGTTCCGCGCGGCGCTGGAGACGGAGTCGGCCTACTACGACGTACTGGTAAATCAGGAGCTGCTCCGGGTGAACCGGGAACGCGCCCGGCGAGCGCGGGAAGGTCTGGGGGTGGCGCGGGCGAGGGTGAGTTCCGGCGCCGCAGTCCAGACCGATTCGTTGCAGCTGGTCCTGGAGCTGGTCCGCTCTCAGGTGGATAGCTTGCGCCAGGCCAACGCGCTCCGGACCGCGCAGCTGGAGCTGGGTCGGCGGGTCGGTGCCGATGGACCGGTGGGTGCAGTACCGCTGGATACCGTGCCGGCCGCACCACTCCCGGTCAGTCTCCCGCAGGCCCTTCAGATCGCCCTTGACCAGGGGCCGCAGTACCGGACGGCCCGGGCCAACGAGAGCTCCGCGGAAGCAGCGCTGAAATCCGAGCGGGGCGACTACCTGCCCGTGTTCAGCGTCGGCGGTCTCCACCAGCGGTTTGACACCCAGATCTTCCCCGGGGCGGAGAACATCAGCTCCGTGACGTTCAGTCTGTCCTTTCCGCTCTGGAACAATGGACAGCGGGAGATCAATGTGAGTCGCGCCCGGGTCAACCGCGACGTCGCCCGCGCGATTCGGGACGACCTGGAGCGCGTGGTCCGGCGGGATGTCACCGCTTCGTACGATGGCTACGAGGCTGCGGCGGCGGCGGTGGAGCTGGCACTGGTGGGGGTCAACGTGGCCAGCCAGACCTATCGCATGCAGGAGCTTCGCTATCGGTCGGGGGCCAGCACGATACTCGACCTGCTCGACTCGCAGGTGGACTTGGCCGAGGCGGAGGCGGGTCTGATTCAGGCCCGCTATGTGAACCGGCTCGCATTAGCACGGCTCGAGGCGATACTCGGCCGGAGACTCTTCACGAACAAGGACGCACCGTGAGACCGATGCATGCAGCATTGCTGATGCTGGCCGCTATTGCGGCTTGCAACAAGGCCGAGTCGAAAGGCAAAGATGGCGAGGGCGCCGGAGGACCGGGTGGTGGCGGACCGCCAGCCATGCCGGTTGAGGCCGCCGCCGCCCGGGCCGACACGGTCGTGGATGCCATCCTGGCCACCGGCCAGATCGAGGCCATGCAGTCGATCGAGCTTCGCCCTGACGTGGAGGGGCGAGTGGTCCAGATTCTGGTGCGGGAAGGCTCACCGGTGGCCGCAGGTACCCCGCTCTTCAAGATCGATGACGCGGAGCTCCGAGCGCAGGTGGCACAGATGGAAGCGGACCGCGACCTGGCGCAGCAGTCCCTGACTCGGACGCGTGACCTCCTGAGCCAGAAGGCGTCGTCACAGGCTGAGCTCGAGCGCGCCGATGCCACCATGCGGAGCACGGAGGCTCAGCTGGACCGGCTCAAGGTTCGGCTCGCCCGAACCCTGGTGCGTGCACCGTTTGCCGGCGTCGTGGGTCAGCGGTTCGTCAGCCTGGGCGACTACGTGACCAGCGATACCCGCCTGGCCGCCTTGCAGAC
>DATMDQ010000124.1:0-4098 GCA_035557715.1 Gemmatimonadales bacterium | reverse complement strand
GTGCTCGGGCCTCGTGCGTGGAGGTAGGAGAGGTAGCGAATGGAAAGGGCTGTTATGCCACAGCCGTCGGCGCTGACAGGGCTTCTTCCAGATCCGAGACGTCGGGATCCGGGAGCTCGGTATAGACCGGGTGCGAGAGGTAGCGCTCGCCGAAGTCACAGACGATCGAGACGATCAGCTTGCCCGCGTTCTCCCGCCTGCCGGCCACCTGTAGCGCTGCCCAGGTAATTGAGCCGCTCGAGATCCCGGCGAAGATCGCTTCCTCGCGGCCGAGCCGGCGGGCCGTCGCGATGGCATCGTCGTTAGTCACCCGGATCACTTCGTCGTAGATCTTGGTATCGAGGATCGAGGGGATAAACCCGGCCCCGATGCCCTGCTGCTTGTGGGGCGAGGGCTGGCCACCGGAGAGCACCGGGCTCTCGGCCGGCTCGACCGCGACGATCCGGATCCCTGGCTTCCGTTCCCGGAGATAACGCCCCGCCCCGGTGATCGTACCGCCGGTGCCAACCCCGGCGACGAAGATGTCCACCGCACCGTCGGTGTCGGTCCAGATCTCGGGCCCGGTGGTGCGATAGTGAATGGCCGGATTCGCCGGGTTGTCGAACTGCCGCGGCATCCAGGCGCGGTCGCCCAGCCGGGCCAGGATATCCTCGGCGCGGGCAATGGCGCCCTTCATGCCCTTGGCCCCCTCCGTCAGAACCACCTTGGCCCCCAGCGCCCGCAGCAGGTTGCGGCGCTCGAGAGTCATGGTATCGGGCATGGTAAAGATGCAGCGATAGCCTCGCGCGGCGGCGACGTAGGCCAACCCGATGCCGGTGTTCCCGCTGGTGGGCTCCACGATGATCATGCCCGGACGCAGCTTGCCCTTTTCGACCGCGTCGTTGATCATGGCGGCCCCAATCCGATCCTTCACCGAGTCGAACGGATTGTAACCTTCGTGCTTCACCGCGACTCGCGCCGGCAGGCCGGCAGCCATTCGGTTAAGACGGATGAGGGGAGTGTTCCCGACGGTCTCGGTGACGTCCTGGTAGATCTTGCCGTGTGGCATGGTAGCCTCGCCTGCTGACCGAGGTGGATCGCTTGGATTTTCTCTCGCAAGAATAACACGCTTTTACCCACCCGCCACGCCCCGGGCTATTCGCCCAGCCTTACCGCCCAATCGCGGCGCACGAGTGGGCCAGCTCGGTAAGCGCCTCCGCTCCCCACTCTCCTCGGTCATTCAAGTGCCCCAGTAAGTCAGCGGGAAGAGCGGCCACCCCGAGCCGAGCACCGCTGATGGCACCGGCGATCGCCGCCATGGTATCGGTGTCGCCGCCGACGCCGATGGCGGTGCAGATCGTCTCCCAGTAGTCGTCGGGTGACCGGAGGAACGCGTAGAGGCTCCAGAGGAGACTGGGCGTCACGAACGCCGATATGCCCCGCCACCGGTCCATGTGTGCCGGGTCGAGGCCCGACTCGTGTACATGGCGCGCGGCCTGGGCAGGCGCCAGGGCTACCCACGCACTGAGACCCCGGATGGCGTCGCCTACCGACGCCTCCTCCGCTTCGGCGCAGTTGGCCACCTCGTTGAGAAATCCGGTGGCGTCGATGGGCAACCGGGAGCCCGCAATAGCCACGGCGCGGGCAACGGCGGCAGCGCCGGCGGCGCACCGCGGATCCAGGTGAGTGATCCGGGCCTGTTCCCGGGCCGCGCGGCACATCGCCTCCTGGTCGGGCAGGAGCAGGCCCAGGGGTCCGGCGCGCATCGCGGCGCCATTGCCGGCGTAAGGCGCTGGCGTGCCGGCCTCATTCCAGGGCACACCCATGAGCAGCCGGAGCGCGGCCGAGCGGGTGCCCCGCCCCGCGCCGACATCACGCCGGTCCCGGAAGAGCTCGGCGAGCCGCCCGGCGTATACCGAGGGCTGCCAACCTCCAGCCTCCAGGAAGCTGCGCAACAGCTCCCTGGCCAGCTGGGTATCGTCGCTGTATTGACCGAAGGGAAACTGGGGGTGGGGCCACTCTCCTGCACGTCCAGGTCGAAGCCATCCCTCGACGTAAACCCGGGCCACTTCCGGTGCCTGGGCCTCCACCACGAATCCCAACGCGTCGCCCAGCGCCTGTCCGAGAATCGACCCCGCCAGCCGATCAGCGGTCACCCGGGTGCGGGTGCCACGTCCCGGCCGCAGTGCTTACACACCCGGGCCCGCGCCAGGATCCGCTCGGCGCAGTAAGGGCAGTCCCGCTCGTCTCGGGATTCTCTCGGCGCGGCCGCCGGCGCCACGGCTGGCTGCGAACCCCTCCGCTCCTCCTGTGCTATGATCTGACTCTGAATCTGCCGGCGGAACTCGAGCGGCTCGGAAATCCGGGGGAAGAATTCCTGGGTGCCGCCGGTGCCGGTGATGGTGAGCGTCCCGAACCCCAGGAGCCGGCCGATCACACCTTGATCGATCGCGATCGCCTCGACCTTGCTGAGCAGGGTCTCTTTCGATTCGCGCTCGATGAAGCCGAGTTTCCCGAGCACCCGCTTGTCGGTCACGGCGAACTCCGAGCTGATGAAGCGGACCGCGGGGCCAATGGCGAGGAGGAGTCCGACCCCGGCCAGTGCCAGTCCGGCATACCAGTAGGCGGGCTCGGCCACCCGCAGGAGGATTCCGAGAGCGATACCCAACAGCACCACGACGATCGAGGTGAGGAAAATGGTCCAGTGCAGCCTGGCCCGGTAGACGATGCGCTCGCCTGACAGAAGGTGGTCATCTAGGTAGCTCATAAAGGGACAAGATAGTGCCAAAAGAAGAGCCCCGCACTTGCGAGGCTCTTGGGACCGGCATTAAGAAGACTGTTACTACTTATAGCGTTACCCCTATGCCTGCTCGATGGCGATCTCGCCTGCTTCGGAGTCGCAGACGAACTCGCCCGTTCCAACTGCCTGCACCGCAAGGATGGCAACGGGGATCGTCAAGCCGCAGGCCGTGACAAGAACGTTCGCAGCGATTGCTGCATTCACGTCGTTGAGGATCGCGACGTCGCCGAGGCTGACATTGATGAGCCCCGCCTGACGCGACTGGTTCCCGCCACCAGGACCGCTCGCGGGGTTCTCGCCGGGCGTAGCCTGCTCGATTGTGATCGGGCCGGCAGCGCCCGTGCATTCGTAGCTGCCTGTCAGGACCAACTGCTCCGCGAGAGCGGCGATGGGGACAGTCAGGCCACACACCGTCGCGATGACGTTCGCGGCGACAGCAAGGTTGACGTTGTTCAGAAGGTCGACGTCGCCAGTGCTGACGTTGACGAGTCCGTTCTGCCGTGAGTCGTTCGCGAATTGCGGTTCCAGGGTCGATGGGCTTGACACGCTTGACGGGCTTGACGGGGAGCTGTCGTCGCACGCTCCGAGAGCAAAGGCTACAGTAACCGCGGCAAGGCCTGCGGTTATGCGATTTCGACTGGACATAGTAGCTCACCTCATAGTAGTTCGATGGCGGGTAAGTTGCTTCTAGGGCAACGTACAGGGGCTGTCCCCGCGAAGAGCCGGTAATAGAGCACCAGGGCTCAGTGCCATCGGTGACCCTCATCACGCATTTTGGATCCAATTTTGCGACGGTTCGGACCTCAGATCGCAACTCTTTACAGGTAAGTAGATTGCGCTCGAAGTGTCAGGATTGCCGGCGAAAAAAAGATTCAGACGAGACGCGGAATAGAGGGTGGGGCAAACGGACAGGGTGGGATTCGAACCCACGATACCCTTGCGGGTACACCGGTTTTCGAGACCGGCTCCTTCAGCCACTCGGACACCTGTCCAAACTGCGAGCGAAAGATAAACTCTTCACGCTCCCTCGGAACCTACTCCGGTACTGGCACTGCCTTCCCGCTCAGCGTCCTGGCCGCCTCGACCAGCCCGATGAACTCCCCGCGGTAGCCCGAGGGGTCGTCACCCCTGGCACCCCGCGCCATCGTGAGCACCTGGTCGAAGCTGACTGCTCCCTTGTGGTCCGAGTTCCGCAGCAGCATGGCAAAACCAGCCACGGCCGAGGCGAACCGCATGTCCTCCGAGGCGGCGCCACTTCGACGATCCGTCACCGGAGTGGAAAGAAGCCGGCTCTTGCTGCCCTTGGGATCCTTGTAGCG
>DATMDQ010000123.1:0-7349 GCA_035557715.1 Gemmatimonadales bacterium | reverse complement strand
CCAGACCTGCATCGACGCCCGGGGATCCCGTACATACGCCGCCACGGAGCCGTGTGCGACACGATAGGCGCGATAGGGGGAGCGCAACGGCTCCGACGGCTGCCCCGGACTCGCCGGCATATGGACGATGGGATCGCCGGCCGGATCGCCCGAGAGGCCGAGCGGGCGTCCTGCCGCGGCAAGATGGGCGTCCACGAAGAAGTACTGGAAACCTGCGTCGGCCAGGTGTTCCTCGATACCCCGCCGCATTCCGGTGCGGGGAGCACTGGGCCACGGTTCCCAGGGACCTCGCGGCCGGTACGCGCATTCGGGCAACCAGCATCCCTTGGGCGAGCGGCCGAAGAGCCGCCGGTGTTCCGAAACTCCGACGGCGAGCTGGAGCCGGATACTCTCGTCTCGCGCGAGGAGAGGGAGGTAGCCGTGCGTGGCGGCCGAGCTGATGATCTCGATGCGGCCGGCCGATTCGAGTGCGCGGAACGCCGCGATGAGATCCTGATCGACAGCGTGGAAGAGATCCCGAAGCCGAATCAGCCGATCCCGCCAGAACTCCACCAGCGGCAGGAGATGGGTCTCGCCGGTGCTGGTCAGCGAGGCCGGCGCTTCGTCGCAGGCCGTGAGTCGTTGAGCGAGGAAGGTCTCCAATTCGGAGGCGAAGGTCGGGCTGGCGAGCTGATTGGCCAGAACCGGAGTGAAGCCGATGGTGACGGGAGCCGGCACGGCATCCGCCGAGAGGGCGCGGAGGACCTCCAGCAGGGGGAGATAGGTATCGACCGCCGCCTCACAGATCCAATCGCTCCCGTGCGGCCAACGCCCATGGTTCAGAACATAGGGGAGGTGACTGTGCAGCGTGAATACGAAGTCCGTCTGGCGGGGCGTCACCGGACACCGGAGGAATGAGCCAGCGCGCGGCGGTAGACGTCGATGTACTTGGCCACGGAGCGCTCCCAGCTGAAGTCACTCGCCATTCCCTGGCGGACGATGGCCTGCCACCTGGATGGGTGACGGAACCGGTCTAGCGCCCGGAAGGTAGCCTCCTGGAAGGCTTCCGGGGTGTACGGCTCGAAAGCGAATCCCGTCACCTCGTCCTCCACCGTGTCGGACAGGCCGCCGACATCGCGCACGATGGGTGGCGCGCCGTAGCGCTGCGCCCGCATCTGGGTGAGGCCGCACGGCTCGTACAATGAGGGCATGAGAAACAGGTCGGCCCCGGCCATGAGTCTGTGCTCCAGGCGGTCGGTAAAATCGAGCTGCACGCCCACCCTGTCCGGCGCGGACGACGCCAGCTCCACCAGAGCGGTCTCGTACTTCTTCTCTCCGCTACCCAGAAAAACGAACTGGGCATCGAGGGCCAGCAGCTCGTCACTCTGGAGGATGAGATCGAGTCCCTTCTGAGTGACCATACGGCCGGTCATGCCGAATAGCGGAACCTTTCGCCGCTGAGGCAGCCCGAAGGACCGCTGGAGCGCGGCCTTGCAGCGCCGTTTGCCCTCCAGAGTCTCCGCCGAGTACTGGGCCGTGATCTGGTCATCGAGGGCGGGATCCCAGGTGTGCTGGTCGATGCCGTTGAGTACTCCCACCAGACGGTCGCTCAGCCAGGTGAACACGTCGTGCAGGCCGAAGCCTCCACCGGCGGTGCGAAGCTCCTCGGCCTGCGTGGGGCTCACCGTGGTGACGAAGTCGGCGAACGCCAGTCCACCCTTCAGGAAGTTCACCTTGCCGTACCACTCGAGCTGACGCCAGTTGTAGAGCTCCCAGGGCAAACCGATCTGCGGCATCACCTCGGGTGGAAAGTGTCCCTGATAGCCGGGATTATGGACCGAAAGGACAGTGCTCGCGCCGCTGGCGTATCGCTCGTCGAGTGAAGTGCGCAGGTAGACCAGCGCCAGGGCGGTATGCCAGTCGTGCGCGTGGAGGAGGATCGGACCGGGCACGAGGCGGGGCAGGGCGGTGACCGCAGCGAGCGCGAAGAACGCAAATCGCCGCGCGTTGTCGGGATAGTCCACCGCGTTCTCGCCGTAGATGCCCGGCCGGTTGAAGTAATCCAGGTGCTCGATGAAATAGACCTGCGGGCCGATCCTCGGCCCCGCTACCCGGAAGACTCGCGCCTCCTCGGTGTGTGATCCCATCGGGACCAGAAAGGGCTGGCCCACCGGCTCGAGATCCGGATCGGCATCGCGGACCGTGCGATACATGGGGAGAATGGCGGTGACGTCGAGCCCGGCGGCCTGCTGGAAGTTGGCCAGTCCGCTGACCGCTTCGGCCAGCCCACCGGTCCGGGCGTAAGGGAAGTATTCCGCGGCAATGTGAACGACGGAGACGGGTTGGCCTCCGGGAGTTCTGAGCGACGGTGTGGAGGTCACCGGCTCACGAGCCGGTTGACGCAAGGTCGCCATCCTGTCTGCCTCAAGCCGTGGGAGGATCGTCGCCCGACGCCTCGCCGTAGATTGCCGGAGCGTAGTACTCCTGCACGTAATCCTGCAGCATGCGCCTGGCGGTAAACCGGCCGCCGGCCAGCCGAAGCGCGTGACGCATCTTCTCGACCCAACCCAACGGAGTTTCCTGCGCGTTTCTGGTGTAATAGAGCGGGACGATCTGTTCCTCCAGCAGCCGATAGAAATCTTCGGCGTCGGCCGCGTCGGCATCTTCATTGTCGGCTGCGGGGGAGATGGCCCACCCGCTCAGTCCATCGTAGCCCTCCTGCCACCATCCGTCGAGGGTGCTGAACTGGGGCACGCCATTGAGTCCCGCCTTCATGCCGCTGGTGCCCGAGGCCTCGAGCGGCACCCGGGGCAGGTTGAGCCAGAGATCGACACCCTGCACCAGGAGATGGGCGAGATGCATGTCGTAATCCTCGAGAAACGCGACCCGTCCCTCGAAGGCGGGATCTCGAGTGAATTGGTATACCGACTGGAGCACTTCTTTCCCCGGGTTATCGGCCGGGTGAGCCTTGCCCGCAAAGATGATCTGTACCGGGCTCCATGGGTCCACCAGCAGACGCCGGAGCCGGTCGATATCCCGGAAGATGAGATTGGCACGTTTGTAGGTGGCAAAGCGTCGACCGAACCCGATGGTGAATGCCCTGGGGTCGAGCAGGGTTCCCGCACCCACGACCTGTGCTGCCTCTTTGAGCTGACCGGCAAACCGCCGGCGGGCATCTTCACGCACGAAGTTCGACAGCGCCCGCTTCTGCTTGAGGTGGGCTTCCCAGAACTTGGCATGATCCAGGGTGAGCACCCGGTCCCAGAAGCCCGGTTCCTCGAGGTGTTCACCCCAGTCAGCCCCCAGATGCTCGTCCAGCAGAGCCATGATCGGGCTGGCCATCCAGGTCGCCAGGTGCACCCCGTTGGTGACGTGGCCGATCGGCACCGCCTCCCAATGCCGGTTGGGCCAGAGCTCGCGCCAGATGTTGCGGGAGACCTGCCCGTGCCGGCGGGACACGCCGTTCACCCGGGCGGCGAGCCGCATGGCCGTCACCGTCATGTGAAACTGCCCCGGCAACGCTGGGTGGGTGCCGAGGCGGAAGAAGGCATCGCGGTCGATCCCCATCTCTTGCCATACCGCTCCGGCGCAGGCCTCGACCTGTTGGATGGTGAAGGCGTCGTGGCCGGCCGGAACCGGTGTGTGGGTGGTGAACACGCTTTGCGCCCGTACCTGCTTCACCGCATCCTGGTATGATGCCCCGCCCGCAACCAGCTCCCGGAGCCGCTCGACAAACATGAATGCAGCGTGCCCCTCGTTGGCGTGCCATACGGCAGGCTCGATCCCCATCGCCCGGAGGACTCGGACGCCCCCAACGCCCAGAATCCATTCCTGTCTGAGGCGAAGCTCCGGGCCCCCGGCGTAGAGCTTGTTCATCAGGCCCCGGTCATCCGGGTGATTCGCCTCGAGGTTGGTGTCGAGCAGGTAGATCGGTACCCGGCCCACCATCATTCGCCAGGCCCTCACGTGGACCGGTCGTCCGAAGCTCTCCACCGTCGTGAGCCACGGCTGATGGTTCGATCCCGCCACCGCCACCAGCGGGGTAGCGCTGACGTCGTACTCGACGTCGCTGTCCTCCTGCCACCCGTCGAGCGTCAGCCGCTGGTCGAAGTATCCCTTGCGGTAGAAGAGACCCACGCCCACCATCGGCACCCCGAGATCGCTGGCCGCCTTGCAGTGGTCCCCGGCCAGCACCCCGAGTCCGCCGGAGTAGATCGGCACCGAACTGTGGAGCCCGAACTCGGCGCAGAAGTAGGCCACCGGGCCACCGTTGAGATCGGGATAGTTCTGGGCAAACCAGGTCTCGCCGTCGTTCGCCTCGTGCGCCATCCGCTCCATGACGTCGTCGTAGCGGCGCAGAAAATCACTGTCACTGGCACAGGCGGCAATTCGGGCGGGATCGACCCGGCAGAGCAGCTCCAGCGGATTGTGCCGGGTGGCACGCCAGAGGGGCTTGTCGATGGATTCGAATAACCCGCGCGCCTCGCGACTCCAGCTCCACCAGAGATTCATCGCGACGGCTGCGAGCCCTTCGATGCGGGCAGGCAGGTAGGGTATGCGGCTCTGTTGAATCAGCATGGACAATTATAAGTGGGACAGGGGGACAGCGGGACGGCGGGACAGCACGAGCCTTTCCTTCGTGAATGTCACCATTGTTCTCGGTTAGCGTGCGCTGACCCGCTGACCCGCTGATGGCTGACCCGCCTAATGCACCAGCTTCTTATACCGGATCCGGTGCGGCTGGTCCACGGAGGCGCCCTTCCGTTTGTGATAGTCGGCGGCGTAGTCCTGATAGTTCCCCTCATACCACACCACCTCGCTGTTGCCTTCGAAGGCGAGGATGTGGGTAGCGATACGGTCGAGGAACCAGCGATCGTGGCTAATGACCACGGCGCAGCCGGCAAAACCGAGGAGCGCCTCTTCCAGGGCACGCAGGGTATCGACATCCAGGTCGTTAGTCGGCTCATCCAGCAGCAGAAGGTTACCGCCGCTCTTCAGCAGCTTGGCCAGGTGAAGCCGGTTCCGTTCTCCACCGGAGAGAGTGGCCACCTTTTTCTGCTGGTCGGACCCGCGGAAGTTGAATCCCGCCGCGTAGGCCCGCGCGTTGACGGTGCGGCGTCCGAACTGGAGCTGGTCCTGACCGCCCGAGATCTCCTGGTAGACCGTCTTGCCCCCGTCGAGCGTGTCCCGGCTCTGGTCCACGTGGGCGATCTGCACGGTGGAGCCCACGGTGAGGGTACCGGAGTCGGGCTTCTCCTGGCCGGTGATCATCCGGAACAGCGTGGTCTTGCCCGCTCCGTTGGGACCGATCACTCCCACGATGCCGCCGCGGGGCAGCGAGAAGGTGAGATTCTCGAAGAGAAGGCGGTCTCCGAATCCCTTGGCCACGTCGGTCGCGATGACCACCTCGTCGCCCAGCCGCTCGGGGACCGGAATGATGATCTCGGCGCTTCCCTCGGTTTGCCGTTCCGCCTCCTCCCGGAGCTCCTCGTAGCGGGTGATGCGCGCCTTGCTCTTGGCCTGGCGGGCGCGAGGGGACATCCGAACCCATTCCAGCTCGCGCTGCAGGGTCTTCTGCCGGGCAGAGGCCTGCTTTTCTTCCTGGCCGAGCCGGCGCTCTTTCTGCTCCAGCCAGGAGGAGTAGTTGCCTTCCCAGGGGATGCCAGCGCCCTGGTAGAGCTCGAGGATCCATCCTGCCACGTTATCGAGGAAGTAACGGTCGTGAGTGACCGCCACCACGGTGCCGGGGAATTCGGCGAGGTACCGCTCCAGCCACCAGACGCTCTCGGCATCGAGGTGGTTGGTGGGCTCGTCCAGCAGCAGCATGTCCGGCTGTTCCAGGAGCAGGCGGCACAGCGCCACCCGGCGTCGCTCGCCGCCGGAGATCTTCATCACGTCCGCCTCGCCCGGAGGAAGACGGAGCGCGTCCATGGCCATGTCGATCTTATGGTCCAGCTCCCAGAGACCAAGCGCATCGATTCGTTCCTGGAGGTTTCCCTGCTTCTCCAGGAGCCGGGTCATCTCATCGTCACCCATCGGCTCGGCGAACCGGGCGCTGATCTCGTTGAACTGATCCAGCATCTGCTGCTGCTCACGCACCCCCTCCATCACATTGCCGCGGACATCCTTGGTCGGGTCGAGCTGAGGCTCCTGCGGCAGGTAGCCGATCTTGGTTCCCGCCAGCGGGCGGGCCTCGCCGAGGAAGTCCTTGTCCACTCCGGCCATGATGCGGAGCAGGGAAGACTTTCCCGCGCCGTTGGCTCCGAGGACGCCGATCTTGGCGCCGGGAAAGAACGAGAGATGGATCCCCTTGAGGATCTCTCGGGAAGGGGGCACGACCTTTCGAAGGTCGCGCATCGTGAAGATGTATTCGCCGGCCATAGGGCGGGGAAGATAGTGGGGGCCGCGGGCTATGGGCTATTGGCAGTTGGCCGCAGTATTGGAGCTCCGCTCGCTCGAACCGACACTGGAACGCTCCCCGACGCAGTCCATAGCCCGTAGCCAATAGCCCTCCAAACAAGAAGGGCGCCCCAGCGGGAGCGCCCTCGGTAACACCCCGGACGAACCGGGCTAGCTCAGGTTCTTGTTCGCAATCTTCGCGAGGTCGAACATGGTGACCTGGCTCCTGCCGCCGAAGAGGGGGCGGAGCTTTTCGTCGGCGTTGATGGCCCGACGGTTCTTGGAGTCCTGTAGATCATGTCGCTTGATGTATTGCCAGAGCTTGCTGATGACCTGGGTTCGCGGCACCGCACCGCTGCCGATCACAGCTGCCAGGTTCGAGCTGGGCTGCATCGGTCTCATGAATGCGGGATTGGGTGCGCGCTTCTTGCCTGAGGACTTTCTCTTGGTGGATCGCTTCGCTGCTTTCTTGCGGGCGGCGGGCCGCTTGGCTGACTTCTTCGCTGACTTCTTTCTACCGGCAGTCTTTTTTCGCTTGGTGGTGGCCATGCAGTGTCTCCCTGATTGAGTGAGAACCGTGCTGTGCCTCGGAACCAACGAAACTACCGTGATCAACAGTAAGCGGCCCGCGCCCTGATGCAATAGGGAATCGGCAATTTCCCCTCTGAGAACCCGCCCGGCCCGGTCGACCGGCGGCCCCCGGCGCCAGGTGTGTGGGCTATCTTCCAGAGGGAAGAATGGCGTTTCCCCTCGGTGCCTGACCTTTCAAAGGTGTTCCATATGACACTCGCACACTCGATTCTCCTGCCTGGCGCGCTCGCCCTGACCACGCTCGCGTCGCCCCCGGGAATGCGGGTTTCTCCTCTGGCAGACTCGAAATGTGATCCCGACAACGGTGGCCTGGTGCTGCCCGAAGGCTTCTGCGCCACCGTGGTGGCCAGCCAGCTTGGCCCGGTGCGGCAGCTGGCTGT
>DATMDQ010000122.1:0-18896 GCA_035557715.1 Gemmatimonadales bacterium | reverse complement strand
GACCGATCCGTCGTACGCCGGCCAGATTATCACGACCCTTCGCAGGGCCGAGGGCAGTCTCTGCGCTACGCCGGCAAGGTCGGCACCGGATACGATCGCGCCACACTCGAGCTCCTCCATCGGCGCCTCGTACCACTCCATCGCACCACCTCTCCCTTCTCAGCTGGGCCCGTTCCAGCCCGTGATGTCCAGTGGGTAGCGCCTAAGCTGGTGGGGGAGATCGGATTCTCCGAGTGGACCACGGCCGGATTACTGCGCCACCCGCGCTTCCTCGGCTTGCGGGAGGATAAACCCGCACAGGAGGTCCGCCGAGAGGAGCGCTAGCACCTCGCAGACCGCCCGGGACCCGGTCAATTTCCCACATCTGCTCATCTATTGCACCCTAGAGCGACACTGTAGCTTCATTTCTACCAATAGCTTAGCCACAACGGTCCAACTCAGCACGCTGGCATAGCCTCCGCAGGGTAGGTCGGCTCGTGGGGCGGCCCTCAGGCGTACCCGCACCCCTTCCCTCTTCATTCCAATCGGAGGCATCAATGCGTGGCATGCCGTGGGTAGCTCGCATCTCGCTGTTGAGTGGCGTTCTCTTGGCCGGCACCAATCCGCTGGCCGCCCAGCGCATCAGCTTTGCTCCCAACATCGGCGTCTACGTTCCGACCACCGAGTTGGTGAAGGCCGCAAACGGAGATGAATTCAAGCAGGAGATCAGCCTCACTCTCGGCGGCCGTCTCGGTATTGGGCTGGGAGAGCGGCTCGGACTCGAATTCACCGGGGCGTACGCTCCGAGTGACCTGAAAGTCACCGCCAGCGGCGTCGGCGGCCCGGCACAGGACGCAAACATCTTCACCGGCAGCGGCCGGATCAGTTACCAGCTGATTCCGTATACCAGTCCGGTCGCGTTCGTGGTGACTGGTGGCGTCGGCGTCATCAATCGCAGCGGCGAGTTCTACTCCAGCGTCCAGAACAAGACCGATATCGGCGGCACTCTCGGGGCGTCGGCCCGATTCCGCCTCGGCAGCCTGCTCCACATCCAGGTCAGTGCCGAGGACTACGTGTATAAGCCGAAGGCCGAGATCCCCGGCTTTGGGCCCAACGATGAGAAGAAGACTCAGAACGACATTCATCTTTCCTTTGGCGTAGGCATTCCGCTCCTCGGCCTGGGTCAGATCGGCAAGTAATCCGTAGTAGGTAAAATGAGGGGGCGACTTCGCTTAGGAAGCCGCCCCTTCTTTTTTTCGCCTCGGTCACCGGTTTCTCGTGATGCCGTTCACACTACGGACCTCCCTGACTTCACAGCGCCCCAAAGCGGAATGCGCGATTCTGGTCTGGCCTGACCAACCGGCCTGCCCGGGCGCGCAGACATCCAGCGCCAGGTTCCGTTGCCAAACAGTGCCCATTCACGGGAGTGTGTATGTTGATCAATACGTTTCTCCGAACGGTGTCCGGTCTGGCTGTTGCGGCAGTGGCCGTTTCGGCTGTCGCGGCACCCGCGGCCGCACAGGGTGGCGTGGAACTGACTCCGTGGGTCGGGGCGTACATCCCGACCAGCAACTCGATTGGCGCCCTCGATGAGGACATCTCTCGCGACGTCGGCGGGGCCGCCGGGCTCCGACTCACCTTCTGGGGCACCGGCAACCTTGGGTTCGAGGCGACCGGTGGCTACGCCCCAGCCAAGATCGGTAACGAGACCATCAACCAGAGCGGAAATACCGACCTCCTGCTCGCCAATGCGCGACTGCTGCTCGCCCTCTCGCCGGTAACCAACAAGGTCGGCTTCTTTATCGCCGGCGGCCCGGCGTTACTCACTCGCGGAAGCGATCCCTTCGATAACGATGCCAGCAGCACCGATTTCGGCGCCAACCTCGGCATCGGCCTCCGCTTCGGCGGTGGCGAGAACAGCCGGGTGGGCTTCCGCATCGACTTCGAGGACTATCTCTATAATGGTGACTTCGGCGGCGGCGACGATTTCCAGAATGACCTCATGGCGTCATTGGGAGTCTCGATCTCGCTCGGAGGCAGGGCCAGCAGCGACTAGTTCCAGGCTGACTTGTACGCTCGAGGGGCGTGCCGCCGGGATTTCCCGGTGACACGCCCCTCGGCACGTCCAGCCTGACGGAGCCTTGGTGTTCTCAGCCCTACCCGCTGGCGCGCTTCCGGCTACGGCCGCTTGAACTCTTCCGAGTGCGGCTGGTGGTGCTCTTCCGGCTCGAGCTGGACTTGGCACGACGCCGCGTCGCGGCACCCCCCTTCCGACCGCCTTTGCGAGCGGAGCTCTTGGTGCTCTTCTTTCCCCGGCCGGATCCGCTCTTCTTGCCGCCGCCCTCTTCCTTGTTCACCGTGGCCCAGGCCCGCCGTGCCGCTTCGCGGCCAGAGACCCCGCGCTTCTCATACCCTTCCTCGATGTGCTCAGCCTTCCGCTTCTGTCTGTTGGTGTAGGCCGACTTGTCGCCTCGTGGCATCGTGACGGTCTCCCGCTTGAGTGAGTCGAGTAGCCCGTGGTAGGACCCACGAAGGCCCCGACGAGGCAAGTATAGATCGATGAGAGTGGGCAGCTGTGGGATGGGTCACAGGTGCGGGAGCTACTTGGCTATGGGCTATGCACCATGGGCTACTCCGTTCACCGATCCACCAGCAGCATGGCTACTGGCATACCGGCAAATGTACTTCGGGCTATTCTACTCACCGATCAGCCCATAGCCCATTGCGCATAGCCAACGGAAAAGGTGGGTGGAACGGGCGATTAGGCCCGTTCCCGGCGAGATGAAGAAGATGGGGATTTTTTGAGGGGAGTAGCAGCGAAAGCACTGGGTTAGACAGCTCATCCGGCCGCAGAGCAGGGGGCTCAGGGCTCACTCGGACGTCTCGCAGGTCGCCGTCCATCCGCACTTCCACTGTGGCCAAGATAGAGTGGTCGCGGAGGGGTGCTGTGCGGTGGATCACACCCGGAGAGCAGGGGCATGTGCTCGACCATTCGACGGCACCGAGCTTCAGGATCGCGGTTTGTCGCCCGCGAAGCGCTCCGCCTTGAGGCCGGCAAGCGCCACGCGTAGGCGGCGGGCGCCCTGGGCGGTGGGATAACGGTCGATCAACCTGCGAAGCTCCGCCATGGCCCGGCCGGGATCTTTCAGATCCTCTTCGTAGAGCTCCACCAGGGCGAGACCGACGCGGAAATCGTCCCGCGGCGGCAGCGGGCCACCGGCGCGGAGGTTGTCGAGCTCGATGGCGGCGGTCTCCGGCTGACCGAGAGACCCGGCCAGGAGCGCCGCGCGCCGAAGCGTGGCCTCCACCCTTTCTGGCTTGTTCCGCGCCCGCTCCGCATAGGCGTCCGCGGCCGCTTGCAGATGCCCTCTGGCGGCGAGAGTCTCGATGCCGGAATATCCGCCGCCCACCCGCACGATTCCGAAATTGGAGACCAGATGGAAGAAGCCGTCGATGACCGGTTCCAGAATACCGGAGAGGAACCCGACGATCAGGCCGTAGATCGCCCAGAGAGCGCCGACCAGCTGCAGGGCTCTCGGATCCGCGCCGGTGAGAGTCAGGAGCACCGCGATCACGGTCCACGCCAGCGCAATTGTCCCCACCACCAACCGGACGAGGCCGAGTGGTTCTTCCGTCCAACGGTCGGCCCGGTTCATCTCGGGGGTGATCCCTTTGATGGCCGAGCGAAAAGGAGAGAGAAGGCTCAAGCCTCAAAGATTAGGGAGACTGCTGGAACCTGCAAGCGAGGCGTCGGGCCGCTCGGTTGACTTTCGTAGCGGGCGAGTTGAGGCTTTCCTCATGTCAGAGCCCCTTTCTCGCCGCACCTTCCTGGGAGCAAGTGGCGTCGCCGCAGCCACGGTGGCGCTGCCATCGACCTCGGCCGCGATTCTCGGTCACGGGGCCGGCCGACCCGCCGCGGTCAGCTCCAGCAACGGCCTCCGCGCGGTAAACCGCGCCATGGAGCTCGTGCTCGGCGGGGCCGACACCCTCGACGCCGCGGTAGAAGGCGTCAAGATTCAAGAGCTCGATCCAGCCGACAACTCGGTGGGCTACGGCGGCCTCCCCAACGAGGACGGGGTCGTCCAGCTCGATGCCTCCTGCATGCACGGGCCCACCCGGCGCGCGGGCGCGGTGGCCGCGCTCGAGGGAATCAAGACGCCCAGCGAGGTGGCCCGGCTGGTGCTCAAGTACACCGATCACATCCTGCTGGTCGGCGAGGGCGCCAAACGCTTCGCGCTGTCCTATGGATTCACGGAGGAGGATTTACTGACACCCGAGTCCCGGCAGCTCTGGCTCACCTGGCGCGCCAACCGAGGGCCGGATGACGACTGGCTCAACGTGCCGGACAACGAGCCCTTGGTCGCGCGACCCACCGGCACCATCAATCTCAATGTGGTCAACGCTAAGGGCGACGTCTCGTCGATAACGACAACCAGCGGGCTGGCCTGGAAGATTCCGGGACGGGCGGGTGACTCCCCAATCGTGGGCGCGGGACAGTATACCGACAACGATGTCGGCGCTGCCGGATCCACCGGACGGGGCGAGGCGAACATTCTGGCCTGCGGTGGATTCCTTACGGTCGAAGGCATGCGAAGAGGACTCAAGCCGACCGACGCCTGCCTGGAGACGCTCAAGCGTGTGGTGCGGCTGACCCCGCCTCGTCTTCTCAAGGAAGGCCGGCCGACGTTCAACCTGTCCTACTACGCGGTGAACAAACGGGGTGAATTCGGGTCTGCCTCGCTGTATCCCACCACGTACGCCGCGCATGACGGCAAGGACGGCGCCTTGCGCGATACGGCGTATCTCTATCAGAAGCGGGCCTGATGCGGCTGATCCTTTTGCTGCTCACCGCGGTGCTCTGGGCCACGCAGCTGAGCGGGCAGGTACCCGAGGGACCTGAGCCGGCCGATACGATCAGCGACGCGGAGTCGGCTGCCGACACGGTTGAGGCCGCGGATGAGCCTGCTCCGGACACGCCGTGGCGAACCAGCTACTTCCCCTACATCACCGGGGGCAGCAACGATGGTCCGGTGCTGGCGTTCCGGGTCCACCACTTCCGGCCGGCCGAGTATGACGCTCGAGTCACCACCGCCGCAGCGCTGACCGCCGACGCGGGGATAACCTCCCGCGGAAGCCGCTATGCCAGCATCAAGTTCCGTGCGCCCCAACTCTGGAAGGACTGGCGCATCAGCGCGTTGGCGGCGGCGGGACGGGAGGCGCGCTTTGGATACTTTGGGCTGGGCAACGAGACAGTCAAGGACGACGCTGCCGACACACCGGAGCAGCCCTTCATCTACCGCGTCCGGCGCGCGCGCTACGGTGGCAAGGTCGAGGCGACTCGCCGACTCCGGGGGCCGCTTCAGCTCGGACTGCTCGCCAATGTGGAATGGACCCGCTTCACCACCCTCCCGGGACCTTCCCTGTTCAAGACCGACTTCGGAACCGAGGTGCGGGAGACCGACGCTTTCGGCCGAGTCGCCCTGGTCTACGATACCAGAGACAACGAGTACAACACCCACAAGGGACTCTTATTCGAGGCAGGGGCGCAGGTGGCAGCCGGGGGAGACGATTACACCCGGCTCTACACCGTGTTGCGCGGCTATCTCCCTGTGCGGGAGGGCACCGTTGCTGCCGCGCGGTTGGTGGCGTCAGGCATGGGCGGGGCTCCTACACTCAACGCGCGACTCTACGTGCCATCGTGGGAGAATCAGATACCGGTTCTGGGCGGGCAGTATTCCCACCGTAGCTTCGACACCGGGCGCTTCGCCGGCAAGCACCTGCTCCTGGGCAATCTCGAGGTCCGACACGATCTGCTGCCGTTCGGTGACCTGGGAGCCATCACCCTGCTGGCCTTTCTTGACGCCGGCCGGGTGTTCGAGGACGAGAGCTTCAAGCTGACGACCTCCGGGGTGAAAGTCGGCGGCGGCGGCGGAGCGGCGGTTCGGATCCTGCGCTCGTCGATCCTTACCTTTAATTTTGCCGGTGGTCCGGACGGGTTCAAAGCCACGCTGGGGAGCGGGTGGATGTTCTAGTAGGCGGGACAGCGGGACAGCAATTAGCCTGTCAACCTGAGCAAAGCGAAGGGGCCGGAACTCAATTCGAGCTTCGGCCCCTCGTCATTTCCCTCATCGACTTCCCCGCTTCCCCGCCGTCACGCCACTTTCGCAGCAACCTGGAACCCCGCGGCCTCCAGCACCTCTCTCAGCGTCGTCTCGCCCCGGTCCCGCGCGTACCATTTGCGTACCTGGGGGTACAGCTCGGCCTTCGGTGTCGTAGCGCGATTGGCCATGACCCAGGCCTGGAGCTGCGCCGGTCGCGGGCCCCAGTGCCCCACCTTCTGAAACCGGTCGTCAAGCGCGATCACGATTGGGATCGAACGGGCCCCTGTGGTCAGATGCTGATCCATCAGCTCGGGATTCTCGTCCCGCAGAACAATTCGCAGCTCGAGGCCGGGAGCCAGACTCACGAGTTTGGCTATGATCGGCACGGTGTTCGACGCATCGCCACACCAGTCTTCCGCGATCACCAGCAGCTTCCGGCCGGATCCGGGCGGCACCGCCGCCAGAGCCCAATCCGGAACACGTGCCAGATTATAGATCCCCTGCCACAATCCGCAGTGCTCGGCCTTGCATGAAGCGACAAAAGCCTCGAACGACTGCGCCTTCTCCCACAGTGCCCTGAAATCCAGCATTTCATCTCCGGTAACGCGACAGCACAACAACACTTCCACCAGCGGAGAAGTTCCCCTTACCCGACCCCCTGCCCGGCCTGCTCCGCTGACTACAACTCTTCGATCTTGATCCCCCGCTTGGCCAGCTCCGCCACATAGGTATCGAACGGGATGGCTTCGTCCGGGGTGTACACCCCCTTGGCCTTGACCCGCCCGTCCACCTGCATCTGACCGGTGATGGACAGGGAGTAGCCGGTGGTACGCATCATCGCGCTGATCCCATGCTTGGCGTCGTAGTAGTCGATCAGCCGGAAGGTGACTCTTGCCGGCTTCCCGCCTTTCTGGCCGGTCACCTGCACCTGCAGCGCTACCAGGTCGCGGCCCTCGGGCTTGTGTAGCCGGGGATGCACGGCGGCGATGAAGAGGTCCCGCGGGGTCACCTTCTTGCCCTTCACGTCGATGGGCTCGTTCCCCAGCAGCCCCAGCTCGCGGATCGGCCGCATGATCGCGACGTGGCCTGGGTAGCGGAGCGTCTTGTACTCCATGACGTCGATCTTGCCCTTGTAGGCAAAGGGCAACGTGCTTATTCCACCGCCGGTGTGAAACGCCTCCAGCGTCCCGACCGGTGAGGGAAACTCGACCGGTTCCACCTCGCTCAGCGCATCGACCTGCACCGGCTTGCCACCTCGCAGCACCCAGGAGGGTGTGGTGTAATAGTCGAGCGCCCCCTCCAGCGAATACACGATCTGATAGTTGAGCGGTGGCTCCGGCGCCTGGGGCAGCCCACCGACGAAGATCTTCACCCTCTCGGCCCGGTCCAGGCGCCTGATCCCCTCCGCAGCCAGGATGTTGACCATGCCGGGCGCCAGGCCACAGTCGGGGATTACCGAGACCCCCTTCTTGATGGCCTGATCGTGCAGCTTCTTCTGCTCCAGAACGATGTCGGTGTTGCCACCGAGATCGGAGAAGTGGCAGCCACACTCAACCGCGGCTTTGGCCATGGGCTCATTGTAGTAGTACGGAATGGCGCTCATGATCGCCGCCTGGCCATCGAACGCCGCATGGACTGCCGAAGAGTCGGTGACGTCGAGGCGAGTGGTGCGAAGCCGGCCCTTCCAGTCGCCCGCGAGGAACTTTGGCAGCTTTTCGGGTTTGAGGTCGGCCAGGGTAACCTGGCTGACAGCGGGATTCTGGAGGAGATCGTAGGCGCAGGCGCAACCCTGCAGTCCGGCACCGAGAACCAGCAGTTTCATTACCGCAATCCGGGGAGAAGGGGTGGAGAAAAGAGCCGGAAGTTAACCGGAAAGCGTGAGAAGTGAGAGGTGAGAAGTGAGAGGTGAGAAGTGAGCAGTGAGAGGTAAGAAGTGAGAAGGCAGAGGCATCACCTTCGCACGGCATGAGCACCTCTTACCTTACCTCTCACCTCTCCTCTCACCTCTCACTTCTCACTTTCCGCACGCGTCCCTTCGAAGAACGTCATCCCCCTGGGACGCTCCGGCGCCTGGGTCATCATGAGGATGCGAGGACGACCGGGTCCCAGCGGACGGATCTGGAGCCAATCGCCCACGAAGAAGGCGACCGAATCCCCGCCCCATCGGGCTGGATCCCGCACGGCCTGGGCAAGGAGCCGGGGCTTGCCGCTAGCTCCCACGACACACAGGTCTCTCCGAGCCTTACAAGGCACCGCACGAGTGAACACCGGGTTGCCCAGCAACACGGCCAGGCTCGATTCGGCGCGCTCCTGCTCTGCCGCCGCTATCGGACGAGGGTCTGGGTCAGCAGGCGGGGCATTGAAGCGATAGAGGCCCTTCGAGGCAGAGACGATCAGCGATTTACCATCGGGCTCCCACCCGACATCGACGGGCCTTCCCGCGTCCTTGGGCAGCACCAGCTCCCGTTCGCCGCCGCTCAGCAGGTTCATCACCCAGATCGAAGCAGGAGCGGAGTCGGTGAGGGACGTCCCCCGCATGAAGGCGAGCCCACCACCGTCGGGCGAAAGCGCCGGGGCCAGCTCGGCGACGTTGGTGAAGGTGATCCGAACCGGTGGGCCGCCCTCGGGGCGCACGGCATAGAGGTCGGAGTTAGGCCCTTCGCCACCCACGAATACGGCGTAGGCATCCCGCCCGATCTCCATCTGGCCCCGGAGCGGCGGGAGGGTGGGATCACAACCAGAAAACAACAGCGTGAGCGGGAAGAGCAACGGCGTGAGCGGTGAACGGGAAAAGCCCAAGATCCCGCTCACTGCTTACCGCTCACCGCTTACGCTGTTTGTCTTGAGCAGCCACCATCCATTCGGATCCACCTCCACCCGGCTCGGCTTCTTGCCGATCCCCTCGATCACGCTGTGTGTCTTCGGCCCATTCACATCCACCCTCACCGGCTTCCCATCCACCAGGAGCTCGAGATTCGGGATCCGGTACGTCCCCCACTCCGGCTTCTGAGTCTGGGCAATGTCGAGCGTCAGCTTCTTGCCGCCATGCTTCCAGCGCACATCGAGGATCGGATAGCCGGGCTGGGTCAGCGATTGGCGGAAGTACCAGTCGAGGTCCTTCCCCGCCGCCTGGGACATGACCCTCGCAAAGTCGCTGGAGACGGCGGTGCTGTCCCTGTAGCCGGTGTAGTAGCGGCGGAGGCCGGCAAAGAAGGCCGAGTCGCCCATGAGACCGCGGAGCTGGTGCAGCACCCACCCGCCCTTCTGGTAGCTGTTGGTGTTGAGCAGCGCCATCAGATCCCGCTGGGCGGTATCTACTACAGGCCGCTCGCTCGCCTTGGAGGAGAACACCGCGTCCGCCGCCTTCTTCATGCTCGCGCGGAAGGCGCTGTCGCCGTCGGCGTGACCCCTCCACAGGGCGGCCAGATAGGTGGCGAACCCCTCCGACAGCCAGAGGTGAGGCCACTCCCGCGGCGTAACGGCATCGCCGAACCATTGGTGCGCTGTCTCGTGTGCCACCAGCGGCTCCTCCAGCTTCTTGTCCCGGTAGAGCTTCTGGTCGTAGAAGATCGCGGTGGCGTTCTCCATCCCGCCGAACCGGGTGCTCGACTCGACGTGCGCCAGTGCCGGGTACGGGAATGGCCCGAACAGCCCGCTGAAGTAGTCCACCATGTCGCCCGCACGGCGGAACGGGCCGGCGACGGCATAGGCCGAGTCCTGGGGATAGGCCCACACGGAGAGCGGCACGCATTTCACGGCGCAACCGGCTTTCGGAAGCTCACTGCGCGCCAGTCGCCCCACACCAATCACCATGTTGTAGACCGGGATCGGAGTATCCAGGCGGTAGTGCCAGACGGCGTGGCCGTAGGGCAGAGTGTCGATCGACTTCAGCACGCCGTTGGCGATCACCTGTTGTCCGATCGGCGCCTGCACGTGGAACTCGACCGTGGCCTTGTCGGCCGGCCGGTCGTCGGACGCCAGCCAGAGGTGCGCCCGGTCGGGCCAGTTGTCGGCGAACACGGTACGGTCGCCATACTGGTTGCTGCCGATGATCAGGCCATCCCGAGTGAAGCCGCGATAGCGCACCCGGGTGCTGAGAGTGTCGCCCGGCTGCTTCTGATGTGGCACATCGATCTCGGTCGAGGACCGGGCGTACCTCGTGCGGGAGATCCGGGTGTTGGGCTTTCCGTCGATCAGCACCCGAATCACCCGCATGGCGGAGTCCAGCTGCATCCTCACCGGCTCGGTGGATCCGAGTCGCCAGGTGATCTGCACTTCGCCCAGCACGTGGGTACCGGTGTCGCTGGGGACGACGGTGATGTCGTAGTGAAGGGCGTCGTGCGGTGCGGGAGATGTGTCTGGTGGCGACGCTGCTTGCAGGAATAGGAAGAAGGAGATCATACAAAAGCGTAAACGGTGAGCGGGAAAAGAAAAAGCGTGAGCGGGAAGGAGAAATCGTTCTTCCTTCCCCGCTTACGTTTTCTCCTCCCCGCTTACGCTGTTACTTCCCCAGCCTTGCGCGGTAGAACTCCAGGATCCGGGCCCACGCCTTCTCCACCTGCGGACCATTCGACCCCTGCCGCCCCGGCTTCAGAAAACCGTGTCCCGTGCCCGGATACACCTCAGAGGTGAACGTCTTTCCGGCCGATTGCATCTCGGCCGTGACCATAGGCAGGCTGGCGTTGATCCGCTCGTCGTTCTCCCCGTAGATGCCGAGCACCGGCGCCTGGATCTTCTTCAGGTCGGCGGTGTCGGGAGCGGGACCGTAGGCCACCACGGCCGCGCGGAGCTTGGGGTTGTTGGTGGCATAGCGGAAGCTCTGTCCTCCGCCCCAACAGAAGCCGATGGTCCCGATCTGGTCCTGCGCCACCGAGGGCAGGCCGTTCACGTAGGCGTAGACCGCGTGGAGGTCGTCGGTGATCCGCTTGGGCTCGAGCTGGCCGATCAGCTTGCGCCCGGAGTCGGGATCGGCCGGCGTGATGCCGTACTTGGACGAGAGCAGGTCGGGCAGGATCGCCACGAATCCTTCCTTGGCCAGCCGGTCGGCCACCTTCGGCTCCCAGTCGGTGAGGCCGAAGATCTCGTGGATCACGATGACAGCGGGCGCCTTGGTCTTGCGCTCGGGATAGGCGACGTAGGCGCGGATCGAGTCCTGCCCGCGCTTGATGTAGATCCATTCACCGTGGGTAGTGACCCGGTCCATGGGAACCTCGAGCGATTCCCCGGGGCCGGTGAAACTCTGCATGGCGGCGGCGCCGATCAAGAGCGCCACCAGCCCCACCAGGACGTAGGTCGCGACTGCGCCGCGACGCGAGCTGTGCGGCGCGCTCATTGTACCTCCCAGTACTCGACGCGGTTCTCCATCAGCAGCGGCACCGCGACACGCGAGTCCTTGGGGTCAACGTCGATGTCGGCCGGAGAGGGCACCTTCGAGGCCACCTTTCGGGCCGTACCGTTTTCCAGGACGAAGAGGCTGGAGTCGGTCCAGCTGGTCACCAGCAGCCGCCCATCGGGAAGGAATACGACGCCGTCGTGCTGCCCGGGACCGGAGCCGATCGACTCAACATCCTTATCGCCCGGTTTCCAGCTGTAAATCCCCTTGCCCAGAAAGGACACGATCACGAAGCGTCGGTTCTTGGGGTCCCAGGTGATGCCGTTCGGCCCCTCGAGCTTGGCGGAGGTGAGGGCGGCCGTGGCGCCGCCCTTCGTCACCCGGAACACCTGGTCGGGGCCGGGGTGGGCGACATCGCCCTTGGGTCCGAAGAGCACTCCGGTATCGGTCATGTAGACCGCTCCGTCCGGTCCTACCGTGGCACCATTGAGGAATCTGGCCTTGCCCTTGGTGCTGACGTTGGCGATCAGGGCCCCGGTGCGCTTGTTGAAGGCACGGGCGAAGTCGATGTCCGCTACCCACAGCGTGTCGCCGCTGATGGCCAGCCCCTTGGGGGCGTTCAGGGTGACGCCCTTCTTCCCACCCTCGATGAACTTGATTGTGTACGGGGCACCGTCAGGCCGGAGCCGGCTGATGAATCCGTTGTTGTCCTTCTGGGTGGGCGTCCCGTTGATGTTGGCCACGAACCAGACGTCGAGGTCGCGATCGTAGCGGGCCGACTCGGGACCCTGGAGGTTCGGGGTCTCCCCGACCTTCCGGAACATGTATGACTCTTTCTCGTAGACGGCGGCGGAATCACCCAGGGCAGCATCCCTTGCCCCGGAATCGTTGGACTTGCAGGCGCTGGACACCAGGCCCGGGAGCGCCGCCAGCGTCAGGGAAGCTGTGAGGTAGTGCCGGAACATGGGACGGTCTCCACTCTCAGAGGAAGAGGAAAGTATAAGGGGGAGGCGGGACAGCGGGACAGCGGGACCGGGGGAGGACAGCGGCACTGGGCCAAGCCCCGAAGGCTGAAGCGAGGGCCTCGGTCCTGGGGCGCTGGCTGCCAGGTGGGGTGGGGTTTACGACTCCTCTGGCGCCCCGCCAGCCTTGGCGACCTGATCCGCCCGCACCTTGCCCGTGTCGAACCGCTTGGCCGCCGCCAGCATCGTCTCGATCGTCTCGTCGGCATCGGCGGGTCCACGCTTGAACCGGATCGGGTTGATCCGGGCGACAACGAACGGCCTAAGGTAGGGGCTCTCGAAGCCGCGCTCCTTGAGCGCCTTCATTGCCTCGGTCACCGCGGCGTCCAGCTCCAGAATCCGGGCGGCCCGTTCTCGCCTTGTCTCCAGAGCCTTCGGCAGTGGCGAGGTCTCCCATTTTTCCACTCGGCGGAGGATCGGGTGGTAGGCCCCACCGGCAAAGCGGCCGTTCTCCTGGTAGCAGAGGCCGAGCGTCAGGAGTGCCGGCTCCTCGAACTCGATCTCGTAGTCCTGCTCCGGACGGCTCTCGGTCTCCGCCAGCAGCTCGGCCAACCGGATGACCTCCAGCGAGCGCTCGCGCAGGTTGTGCGCCTTCTCGGTGTTGAGCAGCAGGATCCGGTGGGCGACTTCGATATCCGGCACCACGATGGCGACCACGGATTGGGCGCCGAGCTGGCGGAGTGCGGCGAGGCGGTGGTTGCCGTTCGGGGTCCAATACTTCCCCTCGTCCGATCGCACCACGATCATCGGATCCAGATACCGGCCGAGCTTATCCATTGCGGCGGAGAGCCGTTCGACGTGAGGCTGAGAGAGGTCGCGCTGGTATGGCGTGGGCTCGACCAGGTCGATCGGGAGGGCGGCGAAGACCTGCCAGTGGCCGCCCAGCGGATCCTTGTAGGGCGCCAGGACGCTGCCGCCATCGGTCCCGATGGATTCGGCCAGCCGGGTTACGGCCGCGGGTTGGCTGCCCGAGCCGATGGCCTCGGGAGCGATGCCGCGCGAGCGGGGCTCGGCTGCCGCTTTCTTCTTGCGCCGCGGCTTTCCTTCGCCCTTGCCGGTGGCGCGCTTGGCGGTCTTCGGTTCGGCCACTGGAACCTCGTGTCTGGCCCAGGAGGTATGTAAACCCCGAGGTCAGGTTCACGTAAGGACCGATGTGGTGGGGCCCGCCATTCCAATGCATGTTTGAAGGCCCTCCACCTAAGGCTCAAGTATGCGCACCCGTGAACTCCGGTTTGCGCTCCCGCTCGCCTGCATCCTCGTGCCCGGGCTCCGCGCCTCTCCCACGCCGCCGCCTCATCGGGTCACGATTCTCTACGACGCGTTCGGGGGAAAGCCGGGCCTAATCCGTGACTGGGGGTTTGCCGCCCTGGTGGAGTACGGAGGGAAGCGGATCCTGTTCGATACCGGTAACAATGCGGCCATCTTCTCGCGCAATGTGCGGGCACTGGGAGTCGACCTCTCCCGTCTCGACTTCGTGGTGATCTCCCACCGCCATGGGGACCACACCTCAGGACTGAGCCACGTCCTCCGGCTGAATCCGAAGGTGAAGGTCTATGCTCCGAGGGAGGCCTTCGGCGAATTCGGAAGCGCGATCCCGGGTTCGTTCTATCGTCGAGACGAGACCCTGCCGGATTCGATGCGGTATTTCGCCGGCAGCGCGCCAGCCGAGTTTGCCGCGGGCAGCGTGTGGCCAGAGATGAATGTCGAGTGGATCGACAGCCTGACCCAGGTCGCCCCGGGGCTAACCATCCTCTCGACCGTCTCCAGGACTCCTGGGACTCTCGAGCTTCGTGAGCTGTCGCTCGCAGTGCGCGGCCCCGAGGGACTGGTGCTGCTCGTCGGCTGCTCTCACCCAGGGATAGAGACAATCCTCGAGGCGTCGCGCCCGTTGGGCGAGCGGGTCCACCTGATCTTTGGAGGCTTGCACTTGCCGGCTGCGCCGGATTCGACCGTTGGCCGCATTGCCGCCGCGCTGAAGGACCGCTGGGCTGTCGCAAGGATTGCCCCCGGCCACTGCACCGGTGAACCGGCCTTCGCGGCATTGCGGAGGATCTTTGGCCCCCAGTATGTCTACGCGGGGCTAGGGACTGTCATCGAGGTCCCATAGGCCTATCGCTCTCGGGTGACCTCCTGCAGAGCTGCCCTCGCTTCCTGCACCCTTCCCTGCAGCTCCGGATCGGCCTTGTCCCAGAGCCGTAGGAACCGGCTGTACGCTGCCGCGGCCGAGTCGCGCTGGCCGGCGGCCTCGTGCGTGCGCCCTAACGCGAGCTGCAGCAGCGGCAGGTAGAGCGGCTGGTTATCGAACCCGTATCTGAGATACGTGATTCCCTCCTCCCGGGTCTCCTTCCGCGCGGCCAGGCCGAGTGCCAGCTGAAGCCTGGGGAACGCACTCTCTGCCGCTACACCGGGAGCGGCCAACAGGTCAATACCGGAACGAAGCCGCGGCAAGCCCCGCGCCGTGTCGCCCTGGATCAACGCACCCCAGCCATCGGCAGCCACCATCATCCCTCGATCGTACGACGACATCCGGGCCGAGTCCGTCAGCGCGCGAGCCAGCCGTCGCCGGCCCTCCGGCACCTGGCCGCGCAGCATGTTTACCATCGCCTTGCCCAATTCAGCCTCCGGGCCGGCCGGCAACGCCGCCACCGCTGAATCCATGACGTCGGTGGATACGGGCGCGAGCCCCAGGGCCATCGCCCAGGCCTGCACACCCAGCGCATCCCCCCGATCGAGGCGGGAGAGCGAGTCCAGCAGCACCTTGGCCTCCCGCCACCGGCCCAACCCGGCAAGCATGCTCGCTCTCGCCTCCAGCGCCCCGGCCAGGAAGCCGGGCGCTCGGGGCCCCGCCTGCGTGACCCGGACGTACCGCGAGGCGATCGAATCCGAGGTGGCCTTGTCCCAGTAATAGGCTGCGTTTGCCGCCTGAATCAGCCAGGACCCCTGCTCGTTCCAAGTGGCGCTGATCGCCTTGTCGGTCGGTGGCGGTCCCCAAAGCAGGTTGGCCGTGGTGCGTATGGCGCTGACCTTGCTAGTCGGCGCCGTCCGGGAGTATTCCGGGAAGTACCGCGCGAATCGTGTGCTGTCCCGATAGATCACGCCGAGCTCCATGGGGTGGATCAGCGCGGGAAACAGAGTGGAGTCTTTGCGGAGCACGCTGTCGAACGCCGCCACAATCGAGTCCGGCGCACTGGGACGGAAGCTCTTGATGTGGAACATCGCCTCGCCCAACAGGAACCAGCCCTCGACGTCCTCTGGGTAATCGATGACGAACGCGCGCAGTGAGTCGATCGAGGCCGGCTTTCCTTGATCGAACAGCTGATACGCGGCCATGAGCCGCCGGTCTCGCGGGGGCAGTCGCTTGGCAAACCTGACGCCCGCAGCCACCGCCGCGTGGGCGTCCTTGTTGTTGTAGCCGCCAATCCAGCCGAAGGCTTGGGCCCGCCTGAGGTGCGCCAACGCAAAGGTCGAGTCGGTCTCAACCGCCCGGGTGTACGCGCTCAGCGCCGAATCCCACTGCGTCCGCCGGTAATAGCGCTCGCCCTCCAGGTAGGACCGCAAGGCATCGATGGAGTCGGTCGTGAGCGAGGCCAGCCGCAGGTTGGGCAACGGCTCCTTCGACCGCCACACGTCCCGCAGCAGCGCCAGGCTCAGCCGGTCCACCACGGCGAGCACGCTGTCCGCGGCCCCGTCCACCTGCGCCCGGCCCAGCCGCTGTCCATCGATGCCGTATAGATCGGCCACCACCCTCACCTTGCCGCCGGTGGACACTGCGCTTCCCAGCACCACCGAGCCCGCATCGAGGTCTCGTCCCACGGCGAGCGCGCGAGCCAGGATATCCGAGCCCTGGCCTCGTTCATTGCCCCATTCCTTGAGCACCGTGCGGGGGTCCACCGTATTGATGCCGCCCACCCCTTTGAGGTTGGTGGCCAGCAGATCCATCATCCCCTCGCTGAGGAACTCCATCCCCGGGCCCGAGGTGTGGAACGGGAGCACGGCCAGCATCTCGACCGCCGGCGCCACCCTCCGGCTCGGAGGCCGGCTCGCAAACCAGGCGCCCATCGCGACACCGGCGAGCACAGCGAGGGCACCGCTTCCGACGAGCCAACGGCGCGCGCCTCGTCCCGGCAGGCCTCGCGCCTGGGCCAGGGCCGAGCGAAGGGCGCCCATGTCGGGGTAGCGGTCGCCGGGCTCCAGGGAGAGGGCCTTGGCCACCACCTGGTCGAGCTCGGAAGAGACCCCTGCCCTTATGCTGGCGATATGAGGACGCGGAGCGGTCAGGCTCTTCGCGATGATCGTCTGCGCGCTGGGGCCCTCGAAGGGAGGCTTACCCGCCAGCATCTCGTAGAGTACGCAGGCGAGGCTGTACTGATCCGACCGGGCATCCACCACGTCATCCCCGGTGGCCTGCTCCGGGCTCATGTACAGCGGCGTGCCCATCGCCATGCCGGCGCGGGTGAGCTGGGTAGCACCGGCCGAGGGCGAGGCAGATGTTCCCTGCTCCAAGGCCTTGGCCACGCCGAAATCGGCCACCACCGCATGCCCGCCACTGAGGAGGATGTTTTCCGGCTTGATGTCCCGGTGTACCACTCCCTTGGAGTGGGCATACGCGAGAGCGTCGGCCACTTCTTCCGCCAGTGTTAACGCGGCATCCACGGGAAAACGCCCCTCGCGCTGCAGCTGCTGTCGCAGTGTCTGGCCCTCGACATACGGCATGACGAAGTACGGCACCGGACCGCCGTCGCCATCGTCGATTACCCCGGAATCGAATACCGGCAGGATGTTGGGGTGCTGGAGCCGGGCGGCGAGCTCGATCTCGCGGAGAAATCGCTCCACGCCGAGGCGGCCACCGAGCTCGGGTCGGACGACCTTCACTGCCACCTGGCGCTTGTGGCGGAGGTCGCGCGCGAGATAGACTGTGGCCATCCCGCCCGTGCCGACCGGCCGCTCCAGGACGTATCGGTCGCTTAACGCGGCCGCGAGACGCTCGGGGATATCGCTCATTGAGAAGGGAATCTACCGTGCCCGACGCCGGCCGCCTCGTCTGCCTCCCTGGCGGGAAGTCCTACCTCGTGGGTGGAGTGCCCCTTACGATCGGTCGGGAGCCTTCCTCCGATGTCCCGGTGCATAGTGAGGAGATCTCCCGTTCGCATGCCTACATACTGCGCACGCCGCAGGGTTTCCTGCTGGTGGATAGCAGCCTTCACGGAACCTACGTGAACGGGGAGCGGGTGCAGGCCCAGCGGATCCTCGCCGACGGGGATCTGGTTCAGATCGGCGCCGAATCGTTCCGGTTTGATCTGAGGACCGCCGACGCGCCCCCGTCAGAATCGGACCCGATGCCTGGCGAGGTACCTGAGACCAGCCAGTACACCAGCGCTGCGCCGGCGGGTGCGGGCGCTACCGGAAAGCTGAGGCTGGCACTCGCCCTGACCGGTCGAGACTCGTGGAAAGCTCGGATCCGGACCTGGGCCAGGCGCTACGGCCCCAGTGAAGTGGCCGGCATCGCGACGGCTCTCGGCGTTTCATGGCTGGTCCAGCAGTCGACCGGCAACGTCATTGCCGCCGCGTACGGTGCCTCGATTGGCGAGGCCCTGGGATTCTATGGCTCGTTGGTGACACGCGAGATGATCCAGGAGGCGTATCATGCGGGAGCTCGACGCGCCCCTTACGGACCATCCGAAATGATCCGCACCTGGCGCGCTCTGTTCCTCGAGTTCGGCCCCGCCGAGTTGCTGGACAGCGGGCTGATCCGGCCCCTGGCGATGGCGGTCTGCACCCGCCTGCTCGGATGGGGTCTCGGCACCGTCGCCGGAAAGGTCCTGGCTGACGTGGTGTTCTACCTTCCGGTGATCTGGGTCTACGAGCGCCGGCGGCAAGCGACGTGAAGCGCCCCTAATGCTGGAGACTGTATGACCCTGGCTCGCGCTCTGGCCGTGCTGGTCTGCGCCGCACCCTGGGTTTCCCCGTCCATAGCGGCACAGACCGCCCAGCTGGACTCGATAAACCGGTACATCGCCTCCGAGATGCAGCGCCAACAGATCCCGGGGCTGTCCGTCGCCATCCTCCGGGGCGATCGGATCCTCCTCGCGCGCGGATATGGATTTGCCAACCTCGAGCTTCGGGTGCCGGCCTCTGACAGCACCGTCTACCAATCCGGCTCGGTCGGCAAGCAGTTTGCCGCGGCGGCGGTTGGGATGCTGGCACAGCAAGGCCGGCTGAACATCGAGGACAGGATCACCAAGTGGTTTCCGGAAGGGAAAGGGGTGTGGGACAGCATCAGGGTGCGACAGTACGCAGAAGCTTTTCTCCTGCCTCAGTCGGGGAAACACTACGCGTGCTACGCGCAAGCAAGAGCAGTCCTAGCTGCGCCTCGAGTCCTTTGATGGTCTGGCTCAGCGCAGATTGTGACACCCCGAGCTTCGCCGCAGCGCGTGTAAAACTGCGCTCCCTGGCCACCACGGC
>DATMDQ010000121.1:0-86073 GCA_035557715.1 Gemmatimonadales bacterium | reverse complement strand
CCCTTCCCAGCCCGCGATCGCCTCATCCAACCTGACTTGTCCCTTGGCCAACTTCGGGACCGGAATCACGTGGGGCGTGGCGGAGCCACGCAGTGCCGAGCAGCGATTTCAATCGCGTGCCGGGCCGTGTTTGCGCGACTAAAGTCGCTGCTCGGCACGCCGTGGTTGCACCACGGGTTTGTTCCCGAGACCACGGTTGCCTCTCCCGTCCGTTCGTGGCTAGCCAGACCGGTCGTATTCGGATGTGTCACCTTCCCATCCAATAATCGCCTCGTCCGGGTGGTGCGTCGGCTGTCCACGTAAGTACCCTCGTACCGGCTCCAGCGTTCGTCCACTCACACTTTCTACAGAGTAGCCCTTGGCCCAAGACAGACGTCCCTGGCTGCCGAGTCCCTCTTGGGCCGCGACCGCAGAACTGGCACCCTTGAGTCGTTTGACCAGGGTCGAGACCGGCACCGTTGGGTGCAGGCGCGCCAGTAGATGGACATGGGTCTGAACCATTCCAATCTCCAGCACGTAGGCGCGTTCCTTTCGGGCCATCGCCCTGAGAAACCGACACAGGAACCGCGCCAGCTCAGGGTCAATGAGCCGCTCCCGCCCGCGCGTGGTCCAGACCAGATGAACATACAACCGATGGCGCACGACCAAACCTGAATTGCGGTTGGTCAAATCCGGTACCGGAATCACGTAGGGCGTGGCTGAGCCACGCAGTGCCGAGCGGCGACTTTAGTCGCGTGGAGCCGAGCGGATACCGCCGGCTGGCGGTGACCCACGACCTTTCGCTGGAGCGGCCCGATCCTCTTATTGGGATCGCGGGATAGGAGAGCCCAACCATCATCTCAACGACGAGTAGCCAGCATGAGCCAAGCCAGCGATACCAACCGCGACAACGCCCCACTCGGCAAGAAGATCGAGGACCTCTACGCCCTCATCGACGGGATCGAGATCGCCATGTTCACCACCCGGCGGCCTGACGGGCACCTGGTCTCCCGGCCCATGGCCACCCAGACCCAGGCGGAGGGCACCGATCTCTGGTTCGTCACCGACATCGAGTCGAATAAGCTGGATGAGCTGGGCTTCGACCCCCAGGTCAACCTGGCGTACTACCGCGACGGCAGCCGGGAGTGGGTCTCGGTGAGCGGTACCGCGATGGTGTCCCAGGACCGAATGGCCATCCACGAGCTGTACCGGCCCGACTGGAAGGCCTGGTTCGGCGACGAAGGCGGGCAGCGCGACGGCGGGCCGGACGACCCCCGGCTGGCGCTGATCCTGGTCGAGGTCCACTCGGTCACCTACATGAAGGTGGACAAGCCCAAGCCGCTGGTGCTGTTCGAGCTGGTCAAAGGGATGGTGACCGGGACGCCGCCCAACATCGGAAAGGAGCGAGAGGTGAGCGGCGGAGAGGTGAAGGCCATGGGCAAGCCGTAGGCAGCGGCAGTCATATCAAGCCGCCAAGGCTGCCTTCTCCGAGGGGCCCGAGCAGCGGTTTGGTGGCGTAATCCAATCCTATCCTCAGTTCGCCACCGGGTAACCCGGACTGCACCATGCGGGATCAGGACTTAGAGGCGGCTTGCTCCTTGCATGTGGCGCACCTTTAAGGCTCGATCTAATCCATGGAGGCACGATGGCCACTCGCGTGAGGTCAAAGCCGAAGTACAAACCGAGACCCAAGATGGGACCGCTGCCTGGTTTCGCCCTCGTAGCGCTTCGCTGGGCGGTGGCCTGGGCCATCGTGGGATTGGTGGTGAGTGTTCTATCGCTGGTGCGCAAGACTCTTTTCTACACGGAAGCGAGTGGCAGCCCGGATGGCGGAATCGCTTTCTCGGTACCAGTCATGATCGGGGCGGCGGCCGCGGCTGGGCTCGCTCTCGGCTTGATCTATACCGGTTTACTGGCGGTGTCGGCCGACTGGCGAGACTCGCTGCAAGGGGACGACTGGAAGACCAGACTTGGACCCTACGTGGTCTGCGGCGCTGCTGCGGGTCTGATGGCGGGCTTCCTGGCCGGAGGATTCACCGGGGCGCTCTTCTTCGCCGTGCTGGGGGGCTGCACGGCTGGGGCATTGACGTGGATTGAAATGAGGAAACATCCTCGTGAGCCATAGCCGTCGGCCAGCTCTTTACTGCCCGACCCTACACCACCTTACCTCCTTATTTGACATCGTCGGTCTGCCCCTCCACTTTGGAAATACACTCATCCTAGGAGGTGGAGGCCATGAAGGTCTATGGCTCCAGCGCCATAAGAAACGTGGCGTTCGTCGGGCACGGGGCTAGCGGTAAAACCTCCCTCGTCGACGCGCTCGCCTTCGTATCCGGCTCCAGCCGGCGCCACGGAAGCATCAAGGACGGCACCACGCTCACGGACTACTCCCCCGACGAAATCGCCCGCAAACACACCATCAATCTGGGCCTGGGCCACGCCGAGTGGCTCGACACCAAGATCAACCTCATCGACACCCCGGGTTATCTCGACTACTTCGGCGAAGTCGTCAGCGGCCTGCATGCGGCCGATGCCGCCGTCGTCGTCCTCAGCGGTACCGGAGGGGTGGAGGTAGGTACCGAAAAGGTCTGGGAAATCTGCGACCAGCTGCACCTGCCTCGGGTCCTCTTCGTGTCCCTGATGGACAAGGAGCACGCCGACTTCCAGCGGGTCTTCGACGACGTGAAGGCCCATCTGACGCCCAAGGTCGTGCCGGTCGAGATCCCCATCGGCGACGGCCACGACTTTCACGGCATCATCAATCTCTTCTCCGGCCACTGCCACTTCTACAAGAAGGGCACCAAGACCGGCGAGTACGACGTGGTGCCCATTCCCGCCGAGTACGAGTCGCTCTTCCAGCAGTACTCCGAGCAGCTGACCGAAGCGGTCGCCTCCACCGACGAAGACCTCATCGAGCGTTATCTCGGTGGCGAGGAGATTCCCCGGGCGGACTTCATCCGGGCGGTGAAGCGCGGCGTGGTCGAGGGAGAGATCGTCCCCCTCTTCTGCGGTAGCGGCGAGCTGACCTACGGCACCCGGACCCTGCTCAAGAAGATGGTCGAGCTGTTCCCGTCGCCGCCGGAGGTGAAGCCGCCGGTGGAGGCGCCGCTGGTGGGCCGGGCCTTCAAGACATTGTCCGAATCTCACGTGGGCGACGTCACCCTCTTCCGGCTCTATACCGGCGAGATCCGGAACGGCGGCGAGGTGTTCAACGCCGAGCACGAGACCATCGAGAAGCTGAACCACCTGTCGGTGCAGCAGGGGAAGGAACGGCTGGAGGTCCAGCAGCTCTCTGCCGGCGACATCGGCTCGGTGGCCAAGCTCAAGGACACCCACACCGGCGACACCTTCTGCTGGCGGGAGCACCCCGTGCGCCTGCCGCCGATTCCTTTCCCCGACTCGGTGGCCACCTCGGCGGTGCTGGTCAAGCAGCGGGGCGAGGAAGACAAGCTCGCAGCCGGGCTGCACAAGCTGCACGAGGAGGATCCCACCTTTCACTTCGAGTACAACTCGGAGCTCGGCCAGACGCTGATCCACGGCATGGGCGAGCGCCACTTCGACACCATCCTGAACCGGCTGGAGCGGAAGTTCGGAGTTCACGCCGAGCTGGTGCGTCCCCGCGTGGCCTATCGCGAGACTATCAAGGGAAAGGCGGAGGGTCAGGGGAAGCACAAGAAGCAGTCTGGTGGGCGCGGCCAGTACGGCGACTGCTGGATCCGGGTGGCGCCACTCCCTCGGGGTACGGGCTACCAGTTCGTGAACGAGATTGTCGGCGGCGTCATCCCGGGCAAGTACGTCCCGGCGGTGGATCGCGGAATCCAGGAGGCAGCTGTCCGCGGCGTGATCGCCGGCTACCCGCTGGTGGACTTCAAGGCCGAGTGCTTCGACGGGTCATACCATGACGTGGACTCCAACGAGATGTCGTTCAAGATGGCCGGCATCATGGCGTTCAGAAACGTGACTCCAAAGGCTCGGCCGGTACTGCTGGAGCCGTTGATGGACGTTGATGCCTGGGCGCCGGACGACGTACTGGGAGATGTCATGGGCGACCTGAGCTCTCGTCGGGGCCAGATTCTCGGGACCGAGCCCGATGGCCGGCTCACCCGGGTGCGGGCGATCGTACCCGAGGCCGAGCTCTACAAATACTCCACGACACTGCATTCCATTACGCACGGTCGGGGCACGCATCGGCAGAAGTTCCACGGGTATGCCGAGGCGCCTCCTGACGTGGCGGCGCGCGTGGCGGAGGAGAACCAGAAGGAGCGGGAACTGCAAACAGCGTGAGCGGGGAAGAAAAGCGTGAGCGTTGTGTTTTCCCCGCTCACGCTTTTTACTTTCCGATAATGGCTGATCTGGTCGTCGTAGCGCACTTCCTGTTCGTGGTGTTCGTGGTGCTCGGTGGATTACTGGTCCTCCGTTGGCCACGCGTCGCCTATCTGCACATCCCGGCAGCAATCTGGGGAGCCGCCATCGAGCTGGCGGGCGGTATCTGCCCGCTCACACCGCTGGAAAACTCGCTGCGGCAGCAGGCAGGCGGCACGGGTTATTCGGGCGGTTTTATCGAGCACTACATTCTTCCGGTCCTCTACCCCTCGGCACTCACGCGAGACATTCAGCTCCTATTCGGTTTTCTTGTTATCGCGTTCAATGTGACGATCTACGTCTACGCCTTTAGGAGAGCTGGTCAGTGGAACCGGCACGGGTCAACATGATCTGATCGCTGCTAGGCCAAGCTTCGGCCCCTCGCCTTCGGCTCAGGGTGACAACCTTCTGGTTCGCTGTCCCGCTGTCCCGCTGTCCCGCTGTCCCGCTGTCCCGCTGTCCCGCTGTCCCGCTTCCCCGCTGTAGCTCCCAACCGAGGCGCCGATCCCTCACTGCTGCCTCCGCACCTCGGATTTCACAAATTGCACTCGTGTGGAATCCATACACTTAGGCCTCTTGCTCCAATCCCAAGCCCGCCACTACTACCTGCCTGAGACCGCGCAATAAGTCGCCGCACGATTTCTTGACACCGGCGGCGTCCAAGGGCATGCGGCTTGCTCCTTCAACCGCCTGAAATCACCAGTGTTCCGCGTACCGGACAGCAATCGGACAGCTGTCCGGCGACCAGTATCACCGGTCGCGGTATCGTCGCACGTCGCCCACCTCTTTCTGGAGTGCTCCATGAAATGGACTCGTAGATTCTTCAGCCTCGGCTTGGTCTTGGCGCTCCTTGGCGGCGTGAGCTGCACGACCGACGACGGGCCTACCGCAGTACCCGAGGCTCAGCCGGTTGAGCAGCCCGCGTATCTGCTTGGGGACCTGCTTGGGGTGGTCGGCGGGACCCTGAACGGCGTGCTTGATTTGACGGGAAACGTTCTTACCACGCTGCTGGAGATCACCGGACTGCTCAGCTGTCAGGAACAGCAGTATGCCGTGACTTCCCAGACGGTCGGGTCCCAGGGTGGCACGATCAGGGTCGGCAAACACACCCTGGTGATTCCAAGGGGCGCTCTCAGATCTAACGTTCGCATCAAGGCCGAGCAGATGCGCGGCCCGACCAACTCGGTGCGGTTCAGCCCCGAAGGGCTCCAGTTCCAGAAGCCGGCGGTGCTGACGCTGAATTACCAGAACTGCCGGAACATCGACGTGCCGAAGGCAGTGGTCTACACTACGGACAGGCTCGAGGTCAGGGAGATCTTGCGGTCGCTGGACATTCTGAGATTGCGGATCATCTCGGCGCCGATCGATCACTTCTCCCGCTACGCGGTCGCGTACTAGCTGTGAGTTCTAGTCAGCACTCACTTCCCCTCGCGCGGTGGACCGAAGAGACCGGTTCCAGCCGCGCAGGGGAATTGTTGCGAGAAGCACGTGCCCACGAGCGCGGCGGCTGCGTGGCCGAGGCAATGCAGTGCTATATGGCCGCCATCGATGCCGCGGAGCACGGTGCCGATCGTGAGATCCTGGCTGAATCCCTGCGTCGGCTTGGGATCGTCCATCACCAGCGGAACGAGCAAGCGTTGGCCCGTGAGATGTGCGATCGCAGCCAGGAGATTGCGATCGAGAGCGGTGACGCCGTCCTGGCCGCGGAGGCACTCAATGCTCTGGCGGGATTTGATTTCGAGAGCGGTTCGATCGAGCCGGCGCGGGAGAAGTTCCACCGGGCACTCGAGCTGGGAGATGGCAATGCCGGACTCCGGGGGCGCATCGAGCAGAACCTGGGCATCCTGGCCAACATCCAGGGCGGCCTGACCGAGGCGACCGCTCACTACCGGCAGTCGCTATTCGCGTTTGAGACCGCCGGGGACGAGCGGGGTTGCGCCCTCGCCTATCACAACCTGGGCATGGTGAGCGCCGACCGCGAACTGTGGGACGATGCCGACCGCTACTTCCGGCTCAGCCTCGAGATCGCCGAGCTCATCGGCGACATCCATCTCCAGGGGCTGGGACTGCTGAACCACTCCGAGGTCCATATTGCCCGCCAGCGCTACGACCAGGCGCGGCAGAACGCCGAGACGGCGCTGGGCATCTTCGACCAGCTCGGCTCCAAGCTGGACAAGGCCGATGCTTATAAGGCTATCGGGCGAGTTTACCGTGAGACCGGCCGGTATCCGCTTGCCGAATCGCGCCTTCGCTCGGCGATGGAGCTGGCGGTCAGTACCGGATCGATACTGGCTGAGGCCGAGGTGTCTCGAGAGCTCGCGCTGCTATACGAGGTGATGGGCCGGAAGCAGGAGGCGCTCAAGTTTCTGAACGCCGCCGCCGGCCTGTTTGGCCGCCTGAACGCGCGAGTAGATCTGGCCGATGTCTGCACCAGGATCAACCAGCTGGAAAAAAACCTTGCGTAGTCCTCCCGCGTACCGGACAGGTTTGTCCGGCGGCTGGCAAATCCCGGCCGCGGTATCGTCGCACAACCCCCACCCAAGCCTAGGGATGGTTGCCGTGAAATGGTGTCGCAGTTTCCCGGCGCTCGCCCTGGGGTTGGCGTTGATGGTCGGGGTAGGCTGCACCTCGAGCAGCATGCCCCTGGCCGGGGACGATAGCAGTAGCCACATCGCCACCCGATCGAGCACTTCTCCCACAACGCCGTGGGGTACTGAGTGATGGCCGATCAGCCTATCCCCCGCGAGGCGGATCAAGCCCAGGCGCTGACTGCCGTTGACTTGCTCCAGCAGGCACGCTCCCACCAGCGTGCCGGATCCATGGCGGAGGCGGTGCAGTGCTACACCGCCGCGATCGACGCGGCCGGCCGGGACGAGGAACGGGGGGTGCTGGCCGAGGCGCTTCGACGGCTCGGTGTGGTCCACCACCACCGCGATCAGCGGGTCCTCGCCAGAGAGTTGTGCCAGCAGAGCTATAAGACCGCGACCGAGATCGAAGATCCCGTTCTTGCCGCCGAGGCCCTGAACACGCTGGCGGGATTCGATTTCGAGAGTGGCGCCATCGAGGCGGCGCGGGAAGGGTTCTACCGGGCGCTGGAACTGGGCGGGGCCGACGCTGAGTTACGGGGCCGGACTGAGCAGAATCTGGGGATCCTGGCCAACATTCAGGGGTCCCTGGTTCAGGCGCTGGCCCATTACCAGCGCTCCCTGCAGGCCTTTCAGAGCACGGGCGACGATCGCGGGTGTGCCATCGCCTATCACAACCTCGGGATGGTGAGCGCCGACCGCGAGCTGTGGGACGACGCCGACGGCTACTTCCGCCGCAGCTTCGGCATCGCCGAGCGGATCGGCGACCTTCATCTCCAGGGCCTGGGGCTGCTGAACCACTCCGAGGTCCACATCGCCCGCCAGCGCTACGATCAGGCGCGGCAGAATGCCGAAAGCGCCCTGGGCATATTCGACCAGCTCGGCTCTACCCTCGACAAGGCCGATGCCTACAAGGTCATCGGGCGGGTCTACCGGGAAACCGGCCGGCACGCGCTGGCGGAGTCACGCCTGCGGTCGGCGATCGACCTGGCGGTCAGCACCGGTTCCATCCTGAGTGAGGCGGAAGCCGATCGCGAGCTCGCCCTCCTGTACCAGGTGATGGGCAGGAATCAGGAGGCGCTGCGGCTCCTGAATGCGGCGCACCGGCTGTTCGGCCGCCTCGAAGCCCGGGTGGACCTGGTGGACGTTTCCACCAAGGTGCATCGGCTGGAGGACACTTTCCTCGCGGTGGTACGGGACTGGGGCCAGTCGATCGAATCGTCGGACAGCTATACCTTTGGACACTGCGAGCGAGTTGCCGGCTATGCCGTGGCTCTGGCCCGGGAGCTGGGCCTGGACGACGAACAACAGACCGCCATCCGCATCGGAGCCTATCTCCACGACGTCGGCAAGGTGCGAGTGCCGCATGAGATTCTGACCAAGCCGGGTGCGCTCACGGCCGAGGAGTTTCGGGTCATCCAGATGCACCCGATGTGGGGGCTGGAGCTGCTGGCGACGGTCGAGTTCCCCTGGGACATCAAGCCGATCATTCGGTGGCACCATGAGAAGTACGATGGAACGGGCTACCCGGACCGCCTCAAGGGCGACGAGATTCCGGTGAATGCCCAGATCATCTGCATCGTGGACGTCTACGACGCCCTGACAACCACCCGGAGCTATCGGGCCGCGCTGTCCCAGGCCGAAGCCCTGGTCAAGATTCGCGAATCTTCCAGCTGGTGGCGGCCGGACGTGTATCAGGCCTTCATCCGCACCCTGACCAAGGTGTCCGAGGCCGCCTGATGCGCCGTGCCATCATGATCCTGCTGCTACTCGGCTGCACCGAACGCCGGACCAGCTGTGACGATTGCGGAACCGTCGTCGTGGCCGCCACCGGCGAGCCCAGCAGCCTGGTCCCCCCTCTGATATTCGAGACGGTCGGTCGTGATATCGGCGACCAGGTCTTCGAGCGGCTGGCGGATCTCGGGGCGGCCGGCTCGCCCCTGGATCCGGCTGCCTACCGCCCGCGGCTGGCTGAACGCTGGGAACAAATCGACTCGCTCAGCTGGCGCTTTCACCTGCGCCCGGGGGCTCGCTGGCACGACGGACAGCCGGTCACCGCTGACGACGTCGCCTTCTCGTTCGAGGTCTTTGCCGACTCGGCGCTCGACGCCCTCGCCCGTTCTTACCTCGCCGGCCGCCTCCGGGCGGTGGCCGAGGACTCCGCCACTGTTCGGATCAGCTTCACCGAGCCATCGCCGGAGCAACTGTATGACGCCACCTACCACGTGCGGATCATGCCGCGTCACGTCTGGGCGTCCATTCCCCGGGATCAGTGGGCGGCGGATACCGCGGTGTCGCATCTGGTGGGCAGTGGACCCTACCGGGTACTCGATTGGAAGCGGGGACAGTTCCTCACCCTGATCGCCGACAGCGCAGCGCCCGGACGTGAGCGCCCCGGCATCCGGCGTGCGGTCTGGCGCTTCGTCCCCGACCCGGACGCAGCCCTCAACCTGGTCCTCGGGCACGAAGCCGATCTCCTGGAAGCAGTCGGAGCTCCCAACCGGGCCCAGCGGGTCACGGCAGACACCAGCTTTCGACTCGTCACCTACCCGGCGGCCGTCTACGGCTTTCTGGCTTTCCGCCTGGCTGATGCGGCCGGACGCCCGCATCCGGTTCTGCACCACCGGGAGATCCGCCGCGCGCTGACCGAAGCGGTGGATCGTCCCACGCTGGCGCGCGCGGTGTTCGGGGAGGGCACCAGGGTGCCGCCCGGTCCCATGTCGCAGCTGCTCTGGATCTGGGACGATAGCACCCGCATGCTGGCCTTCGACTCCGCTCACGCCCGGCGCGTGCTCTCGCGTGGTCCAGCGCGCAGCATCGACATTCTGGTGCCGGCCACCAGCCCCACTCGCCGGCAGCTCGCCCTGGTGATTCAGGAGGCCTGGAGGAAGGCCGGGGTCAACGCCACCGTCACCACCGTGGAGTTCCCCGTGTTTCAGGAGCGGCTCGCCAAGGGACGTTTCGATAGTTACATCGGAGCGTATCTGGACGAGCCCAGCCCCCGGAGCCTGGGCGATCAGTGGTCGAAAGCGGGCTGGGGTGTGCTGAACTACGGAAGGTACGGGAGTCCGGCCTTCGATTCCCTGTTGGGCCGGGCTCGCCAGCAGACGGATGTGGCCACGGCCCGGCGGCAGTGGCGCGAAGCCATGGATACGCTCAACGCCGACGCACCCGCGATCTTCCTGTACGCACCGGCCAACCGCGCGGCGGTCCAGCGCCGGTTGAAGGATGTGAAGCTGGACCCCTACTCATGGTTGAGCGGGCTGCGCGAATGGGGAATCGATCGAGAGAAGGCGTTGGCGAGGGACTCTGTGCCCTAAGCAGTCCTCCGCTTCTTCGCTGCCCGCTTCCGCGGCTTCTTCATGTCGATGACTCCGGCTTCCTCCCGCGGCTGCCGGTAGACATAGCGTTCCCCCCGGAAGTTCCTGAGCACGACCTCTTCCTCATTCATGCTCTCCACGTACTCCGGCAGGATCGGGATCTTGCCGCCGCCGCCTGGGGCATCGATCACGAAAGCCGGAACAGCTAGGCCGCTGGTCCAGCCCCGAAGGGCTTGCATGATCTCGATGCCGGTCTGCACCGAGGTACGGAAATGCTCGGCGCCGGCCACCTGGTCGGCCATATAGATGTAGTAAGGCCGGACCCGGGCCATGAGCAGCTTCTGCATCAGCTCCATCATGACGGCCGGGGTGTCGTTCACCCCCCGCAACAGCACCGTCTGGCAGCCGAGCGGGATGCCGGCGTCGGCCAGCATACCGAGCGCGGCCACCGCGGCCGGGGTCAGCTCGTCGGGGTGATTGAAGTGGGTATTGATGAAGAGCGGGTGGAATCTCTTCAGCATGGCACAGAGCTCGGGCGTGATCCGCTCGGGCAGATGGCAGGGGATCCGGCTGCCGATCCGGATGATTTGGATGTGTCGAATCGACCGCAACCGTGTCAGAATGACTTCAAGCCGCCGGTCGTTGAGCAGCAGCGGGTCGCCGCCGGACATGATCACATCCCGGATCTCGGTGTGCTCCTCCAGATAGCGGAAGGCGCTCTCGAACTGGGACATGGGGATCTTCTCGGGATCGCCGACCTTGCGTCGGCGGGTGCAGAACCGGCAGTAGGTGGCGCAGACCGGCGAGACCAGAAACAGGGCCCGGTCCGGATAGCGATGGGTGATGTTGGGAACCGGGCTGTCGGCGTCCTCGTTGAGCGAGTCTACGATGCCGTCCACCACGTCCAGCTCTTCGACCGAGGGCACGTACTGGCGCCACATCGGGTCGTCGGGCGACTTGATGAGGTCAACCATGGCGGGCGAGATCCGGAACTCGAAGTTGTCGGCTGCCTGCCGGAGCCGGTCGAGCTCGGGGAAGTTCTCCGAGCCAAACTTCTCCGCCAGCGCGTCGAGCGAGGCGATCGAGTTCTTTCTGAGGACTTCCTGCCAGGTTTCCATGCTGCCCTCCCAAAAGGTGAGAGGAGAGGTGAGAGGTGAGAGGGACATCTACTCACGTTCCCACGCCCTACCTCTTACTTCCTACCTCTTACTTCTTACCTCTTACCTCTCACTTCCTTCACAAAAACCACCTGGTCGTCGCCCGGGGCATAGAAGTCGGGGATCCTCGCGGTTGGACGGTAGCCCCGACTCTCGTAGAACCGCCGAGTGGCGGCATAGTCCGGACGACCGGCGGTCTCCACCACGATCAGCCGGGCAAGACCGGTGAGCCTGCGCTCCATTTCGAGCACCAGTGCAGTGCCGATGCCGGAGCCCTGGAGCGCGGGATCCACCGCCATCCAATAGAGATCATAGGTGCCAAGGGTACAGGGGGTGGGTCCCCAGCAGATCCAACCGGACAATCTCCCCTCGACCTCCGCCCCCAGCGCGCTGTAGGGCTCTGGCCGGGGGCCGTCGCGCACAGCTTCGTCGAAGACCTCGAGTGCGACAGGAATCTCATCCGAACGGAAGAGTCCCACCGCACGAGTGATTTCCTCGATGCGGCCCCGGTCGGCTGCGGAGAGGTGGCGGAGACGCGGTGAGACAAGGGTGCCGCTCAAGCGGCGGACACCCCACTGACGAGGGCGGCGGCGGCACGATGGCTCTGCGAGCGCATGAGAGCTTCGTCCACGATGTGCATGACGAGGTCATCGTAGCCCCAGCCAAACGCCCGGCCCATGCGGGCCAGTCCGGCATTGCTCGACAGGTCGGGCGAAGGATTGACCTCCAGGACATAGGGCTGGCCATCAGCGGTCAGCCGCATGTCGACCCGGCCGTATCCCTCGCCTTCGGACAGGTGCTCCCAGGCGGTACGGGCGATCTGGCCGATACGGCGGGCCAAGTCGGGCTCGAGGTCCGCCGGGCAGATGGGAACCGTGCCCTCGTCTTCGGGGCTCCCCGGAATCCACTTGGCCGCGTAGCTCACGATGGGCCAGGTACCATCCGGGAGAGTGTCGAAGCGGATCTCGGCAATGGGAAGCATCCGCTTGCCGACGAAGCCGATGTTGAATTCCCGCCCGGGGACGTATTCCTGAACCAGGACCTCCTCGAATTGCTCCAGCATCTGGGCGACCCGCTTCTTGAGGGCCCGTTTGCTGGTGCACACCGAGCCATTGTCGATGCCGACACTGGCGTCCTCGGCCGCCGGCTTCACGATGGCAGGCAGCGGGAACTCGGCGGCGGTCTTGTTGGCTTGGGCCACCATGAATGCCGGAACGGGAAGGCCGGCAGAGGACAGCAGGGTGTTGGCCACGTGCTTCCGGTGGCAGACGCTGGTGGGCCAGGTCCGGCAGCCGGTGAACGGCACCCCAGTCAGCTCGAGGGTCCCTACCACGAAGTCCTCGAAGCGGGCGTGGCCGTTGATCCCTTCGCAGAGATTGAAGACCAGGTCGGCCCGGCGGGCTCGGGAGAGCCAGCGGAAGTCTCCCAACCTGACCGGGAGGAGCTCGACCTCATGGCCCCGGCGCCGGAGCACGTCGCGCACTTCATGGACGTTGGCCACGACCGCGGCCACGTCCTGAGGGCTCCACTCTTCGCTACCCGCGTCGAAGAGAATGGCAACTTTCATCAGGCAACCTCCGCCAGGAGTGAACGGCCGCTAATCCGGCGCCAGGCGATATCGGCGACGGTGCGGATGAGATCGTCGTAGCTCATCCCGGCCGCTGCCGCGGCCTTGGGGAAACACGAATGGTCCCGCGGGTCGGGCAAAACGCCCGGGAGCGGGTTGAGCTCGACAACCATCGGGCGGCCGGCGGCGTCGCAGCGAATATCGACGCGGCACCAGTCGCGGCATTCCAAGGCGTGGTAGGCGGCCAGTGCGGCGGCCCGAACTTCCTCGGCCAGACGATCGGAAATGTCGGCCGGGCACTCATAGATCTCGAGCGGTTTGCTCGGCGTGTCCCAGATCCACTTGGCTTCATAGCCATAGATCGGTGGGGCACCCCGGGGAAGCATATCAAATCGCATGCCGATAATCGGCAGGCAGCGCGCCTCATGCCCGTTGCCGAGAATCGCGACGGTGAATTCCTGGCCCGGCAAGTAGCTCTCGATCACCACCGGCTCGGCGTAGGTGGCGAGCAGGTGAGAGACCTGCTTCACCAGCTGCGAGCGATTGCGGCAGAGACTCTTCACCGTGACGCCCTTGCCCGAGCCCTCGAACGCCGGCTTCACGAAGAGCGGGAACGGGAGCTCGACGTGCCGGGCATCATCGGGCGACTTGGCCAGGACGAAGGGAGACGTGGGCACCCCGCGATGGGAGAGAATCTCCTTGGCTCTGGCCTTGTGCAATGCGAGGCTGAGCGTCAGCGGATCCGAGGCGTGGCAGGGCACACCGAGGAACTCGCAGATTGCCGGCACGTGCGACTCGCGGTTGGGGCCATAGAGCCCCTCGGCGATGTTGAAGACGAAGTCGGGCCGGAGCAGCGCCAGCCGCGCGGGGAAGCTGGCGTTGGCCTCGAGACGATAGACCTGGCCCACGGTGCTCAGAGCTCGCTCCACCGCATCGATGGTAGCTGGCTCGTCCCACTCGGCGTACAGGTCGGGTTGCTGGAGGTCTGGTCGGAGAGCCCGACTGGGAGGCTCGTCGGACGAGGGGGATTCGGATTTCGCCCCGGCTGGACTAGCCGGCGCCGCTGGTTTGAGATTGAAGGCGAGTCCAATCCGAACTGCCAAAGGCTTCCTCTACAAAAAAGGCCGTCTGCGAGAGACGAGCCGAGACGAGTACCTTCGATCGATGCATCTAAGGTAAGAAAATGTTTTTCATACCACAATAGTTTTTGGGGAAGAAGTCGGGATGAGTTTTTGGAGGAGTCGGGAGTCGGGAGTCCGGAGTCTGGGGTGATTGTCATCCTGAGGGAGTAAAACGACCGAAGGATCTCTCCGATGACAGAGAGATCCTTCGCTTCGCTCAGGATGACAGCGAGCCCGACTAGACCTTATGGAATCCGACCCTTCCTGCCTCGCTCCCCTCTGTAGTTCGGTAGATCTCGAAGTCTGCGAACAACGCCGGCGCCTCCTGCTGGAGCACACGGAGACAGGCAACGGCCATTCGCCGGATCTCCAGCTCGGCCCCCTCGCCCAGCCGCAGCTCCAGCATCGTTCGCCAGGCTCGCACATTGGCGCTGACCACGATCTTCACCTCGGTGGCGTTGGGCAGGACGCTGCGGGCAGCCTCGCGGGCCATCTTGCGGCGGTGGACCTTGTCCTCCACCCACCCGTACCGGGCCATCAGCCGCTCGACCGACTCCACGTAGGCTTTCTGCGCCGCCTGTACCTGTTCGGTCCACTGCTTCTCCAGGTCGGGGTCGCCCATGATGGCGGGCGGCATGACGAACGCCGCGTGGGACTCGTCCACATAGCGCTGGGACAGCTGGGAGAAGCCCCAGCCGGCCCGGTGCCGGACCAGCTCGTGGCTGCAGGAGCGGGAGATCCCCTCGATGAGCATGACGTAGGTTGCATGCTCGAAGACCGAGCCGTGGCCCTGGCGCAGGATGTTCTGGAGATACTCGGCGGTGGTTCGGCCGGCGGGATTATGCTGGCTCATGTAGCAGAGCCGTCCCGCAAACTCGGCAATCCGCTCTCCATCGCTCGACTCGCCCTTCCATTGGACCGGAAGGTGGGCCGGCTCGATGAACTGGGGCCGGGCGATCAGGGTGACGCGGGGGGATCGGAGGATTTCCATGGTCTCGATAGTCTAGGGTCTAGAGTCTAGAGTCTAGAGGCGGGTCGAGATCGATGCCGGGTTGTCTTAGACCCTAGACCCTCGACCCTAGACCCTCTTCACCTGCTAAGTCCAACCTACTCCGCCCATACCCTCCGCTAACCTCGATCTCGCGGAGGGCTCGCTGAATATCGGCCGGGATAGATACGGCGCCGGGTCCGACCTTCAACTGTCCAAGGGGCGGCTCGCCGGACGGAAGAATAATCCCGGGATTGAAAATTCCGAGTGGGTCGAAGGCCTTCTTCACCTGGCGGAAAAGATCCAGGACCTCCGGGCCATAGGTATCCACCAGTGTGCCGGCCCGGAGCCGCCCATCGCCGTGCTCGCCCGTCGGCGTGCCGCCGAGGCGGATGACGGCGGCGGTGACTTCGTGGAACAGGTGGTCAACTGCCTCCTCCCACCCGTAGCGGGCCAGCTCCGGCACCAGGTTCACATGAATGTGTCCATCGCCTGCGTGGCCGAACATCACTACCGGGAGGTCGTGCTCCGCCGCGGACCCTCGAACCGTCGCGATGTACTCGCCCATCCTCTCGACCGGCACACATCCGTCCTCGATCACCTGAAGCGAGCGCCGACTATCCGGAAGCCCGGCCAGGATCGGGCTCGCCGCGTGGCGAATGGCCCAAAGCTGTTCCGCCTCGGGCGGGGAGTACGCCGTATCGACGGTAGTCGCCCAGCTCGATACCGCATCGGTAGCCTCACTGAGGGCCTGGCGCAGGGCGCTGGCGTCGTCCCGCTCCAGCTCGACCAACACTATGGCTTCCGTGTCAGTGCCGAGTCCTGCGCGCGACAGCCGGTCCTCTCCGAGGAGATCGAGAAAGGATCGATCCAGCAATTCCAGGGCGGAAGGCTCGTACTCGCTCAAGGCGCCGACGACGTCGGCCAGGCGTTGGAGCGAGGGCAGATGCACCCGGAGCCCGGCCTGGAACGCCGGCACCTTATCCAGCCGCCATTCGATTTCGGTGACGATGCCAAGCGTGCCCTCGGCCCCGATGATCAGATCCAGGACGTCGCCGGAGGCGAGGTAGGCATCGAGGGCGTAGCCCGACGAATTCTTCCTGGTCTTGGGAAAGCGATCGGTGATGAGCTTGGACGCAGCCTGAATCCGGGGCGCCGCATCGCGATGAAAGCGCTCGATCGCTGGTACGCGAAGCCGTTCTGCTTCCCCGCTTCCCCGCTTCCCCGCTTTCCCGCGCGCCAGCCTCACGGACTCTCCCTCCGCTGTCACCAGCGTGAGCGCCTCCACCCACCGGCGCACGCTGCCAAATCGGACCGATCTGGGTCCTGCAGCGTTAGTGGAGACCATGCCGCCGAGCGTGGCCCACCGGCTGCTTGACGGGTCCGGGGGTAGCCGCAGACCGTGAAGTGCGGCGGCCGAGCCGAGCTCGGCGTGAGTGATCCGCGCGTTGGTGAAGGCGCGGCGGCGCGCGGGATGGATCTCGAGCCGACGCTCGGATGTGCCGGTCAGATCCACGACCACGCCGGCACCCACGTTCCCCCCACCCATGGCGCTCCCTGCTCCGCGGGGGACGAGCGGAACGCGGTGCTGGGACGCCCACGAGATCAGGGTTTTCAGGTCCTCGAAGTCGGCAGCGCGGCAGATCGCCAGGGGAAGGATGCGATAGATGCCGGCTCCCTCGGCATAGGCGGCCCGGGCCCTCGCGTCGGTTCGGTAGACGCCCCGGACAGGCGGAGGAGGCAGCATGGGCCAAAGATAAGTATCTTCAGCGTCTATGACCGAGGGTCCCCGCGCTCAGCTCATCCATATAGATGTAGATCGCCGTCTGGGGCACGAATGGGACGAGTGGGATGGCCGCCCGCTTCCCAACCAGGGCAACTACGACTCCCCGCCGGCGCTGTTCTTCGCCTGGTCCGCGATCACCCTCGCCGTCGGGCTCGGAGTGTCGTCACTCGGGCTCTTTCTACTCGCTCCCCGGTTCGCGGGGGCGCATCCATCGGCTCCCGCTGTGCTCTGGGGCGCGCTGCTGGTGACCGGGTCGCTGCTGTGGGCCTGGTGGGGCGTGCTCTTCCTATCATATGAGATGGGCCGTCCGCTGCTGCCCGAGAGTCTGGCGGAGCGGGGCCCGTTTCTTCGCCTGATGCGGCTCACCTCGCGGGTCGCCGATCGATTCGGCCGGCGCGACTGGGTGGAGAATGCGGCGGTGAAGGTCTACAACGCGCTGGCGATGATGCGGGGGCGAAAGGTCGGGCACGGCGAGCTGCTGGTGCTCATTCCCCGATGTCTATCCAAGGTTACGCTGGATGGCGTGTTGGGGATCGCGGGGCGCTACGGCGTGCCCGTCTTCGTCGCCACCAGAGGTCAACTGGCCCGGCGGGTCATCCGGGAACGCCGGCCGCGGGCCGTGGTCGCGGTGGCCTGCGAGCGCGACATGGTGAGCGGCTTGCACGACGTGGCGGGGAAGATTCCGGTGCTTGGACTCACCATGACCCTGCCGTCCGGTCCCTGCAAGGACGCGTCGGTGAATCTGGGGCAACTGGAGGAGTGGGTGCGGGCGTACGTAATCTGACGGTGGCTTAGCTTGCGGCTTTGTTCCGCTTGATCCGTGGCTGCCTATTCGCCTGCCCCACCCGCAGGCGCCTGCACTTTAGCGGGCTGCGCCTGAGGCAGCGGCGGTCCGCCGTACCGTTCCACCAGCTTCTGCAAGGCAGTGTCAACCTTCTTGGCTACCGGGTGGTCGAGGCTCACCTGTCGCTCCAGCTCGCGGTACGGAAGAGAAGGGTCCACGCGAGGGCGGTAGAGTGTCTCGACCGTGAGCTGCGAGCTACCCGCCCGCGCCGGATCGGCCCAAGCTCGAATGCGAACCACGCCGGTCCCGATCGCGCGGCTTTGCCCGGCCGGCCGGCCATTGCGGGCCTCGAACCACGGGGTCTCGATGTAGCCATCCCGAAGCCGGACTTTCTGGGTGGGGATTGAGTCTGCCTTGAGAGCCTCCGCCAGCCGGCGGGTAGCCATCGGTACCGGGAGGCGGACTTCCCTCCCCGGGGCTTCGGGTAACGGAGGAAAGGGCGGCCTGGTGGTGGCCGGCTGGCACGCGGCGACACCAGCCACGAAGCAGACCAGACTCAGCGAGTAGCGCACGGATCAGTGCGTGTGCGGGGGACTGCCGGGCGGATCGACGTGATCGCCGCTGCCTGAGCCGGAAGCGGCTGAGTCCCGAGTGACCTCCTCGTGCTCTTCACCCGCGTCGTGATGATGCCCCTTGGTTCTCTCCTGTATCTCACCCTGCAACACCTTGGTCGGAATCCCCGCCCCGTGCTCGAACACCAGCTTGCCTCCATAGACACCGGTGGCGAACAGGAATCCCACGCCCACCAGAGAGAGCACCAGGCTCAGGGCCCGCTCCCCGGCGCCCATCCGGTGCTCCCGCACGATTCGCCACAGGGTGAGCACCCCGAACACGGCCAGGGTGATCAATCCGAGCTGCTCATGGGTCTCCATCACCCGGTGCACCGCATCGCCGTGCGAGATGTGCTCTTCGGCCTGAAGTCCGGACAGAACCGCCAGCGCGCCGCCGACGGCGCCGACCAGCATGGTCCAGACCCCCACCTGCCGAAACCCCGGTCGCTTGGTGATGACCGCCAGCAGGTCGAACATGACGGCCGCGAGCAGTAAGCCAATCGGGAGGTCGTTCAGGAGTGCGTGGAGGCGGGGCCAGTCGTATCCGAGCATGTGGTCTCCAGAAGGTGTAGGGGCGAGGCGTGCCTCGCCCGCCAGCGGAGGGCGACGCACGCGTCGCCCCTACGTAGCCACCGGGGTCGGGGGATCCGTCGCATAATCATAAAACCCCCGGCCGCTTTTCTTGCCATGGTGGCCGGCGGCAACCATCCGCCGGAGCAGGGGCGGAGCGCCGTAGCGATCCTCACCGTAGGCATCCAGCATGATGTCGCCGATTCGGACAACGGTGTCCAGGCCAATGAAGTCCAGCAGCGAGAGCGGCCCCATGGGATGCCCACAGCCCAGCTGCATGGCGCGGTCGATGTCCTGGGTCGAGGCGGCACCGCGCTCCAGTGCCCGCACCGCGTCGAGAAGGAACGGAACCAGCAGGAGGTTCACGATGAAGCCCGGCCGGTCCACCGCCGCCACCGGCTCCTTCCCCAGTGCTCGAGCAAAGGCGAACGCGCGCTGAAGCGTCTCCCGGCTGGTCGTGTCGGTCCGAACCACCTCGACCAGCGGCATCATCGGCACCGGATTGAAGAAATGCAGGCCGACGAAGCGGTCTGCACGGGATGTGGAGTCCGCCATCGACGCGATGGTGAGGCTGGAGGTATTGGAGGCAAAGATCGTCTTCGGACCACAGACCCGGTCCAGCTCATCCCAGACGGAGTTCTTCAGCGTCAGCTCCTCGGTGACCGCCTCGATCACGATGTCGCATTCCCGGAGCTGAGATAGCTGAGTCACGAACCGAAGCCGGCTCAGCGCGGCTTCCCGGGTCTCCGCCGGGAGCTTGCCCCGCTCCACCAGGCGCCCGAGTGACTTGGTGATGCCGGCGCGCCCTCGCTCCAGCAGCGGCTCGGCCACATCGCGCACGACGGTATCGAACCCGGCCGTCGCGGCCGCCTGGGCAATGCCGCTGCCCATGAGTCCGCAGCCGACGACCCCCACCTTCTTAATGCTGCTCATCTACCCCCTTTGATTGTCAAGTAGATCCTTCGCTACGCTCAGGATGACAGCTTATTTCAACGCCTTTCGCACTTCATCGGCCAGCAGCCCCAGGATTCCGGCATTTCGGTCGGGCAGCTGATGCTGTGGCGTAGCGCCACCTTGCTCCAGAAAATCGAGAGCGCGCTCCAGGCCGAGCTGGATGCGGGCGACAGCGGGAGCGAACCGGCGCAGCACACCGTAGCCGAACCCGAAAGCCAGGGGGAGTGGAAGCAGGGCGAGCGGCAGCAGGGCCCCCAGGGCCACCAAGGCAGCAGTGCTGGCCATTCCGGCCCCTGCGAGCGCAGCTCCGGCTCCGACATACTCGTTCCGCACCTTTCGGGTGTCGGCCGACAGGGCTACGTGAACGAACCCCGGCTCCAGGGGAACGATTGTGGCGGAGACGGTGGCGGCCCGGGAGAGCATGAAGGGGCGCTTGCCGGTGCCGAGCGCCGCGGTCGATCTTCGGAATGCCGCCTGCATCCCACCGATCGGCTCCCAGGTGATACGGCCGGCCTGCTGCCGCTGCACGCAGAGTAGCTCATTCTTCTCGATCCAGCGGAGCAGCGCCCGCTCCACCTCGTCGGGATTACCACGAACCACTCTTTGCGCCGCAATCTGACCCGGACCGGTCACCCGCTCGAACAAGCCGGCAGCTCCGACCTGACCCAGACGAGTCCGCTCCTCCAGCATGGCCTGTTGGAGATACTGGCCCGGGATCCCAACCTCGCGGCCCAGGGCCATCAGCTCGTCAGACGTCAGGCTGTCGCCCATCTCCCGTTCCGCGGTTTGCAGCTCGGCAGCGCGTTGAATAATCCGCTCCAGGGCGGCGCGATCGATCCGAGCGGGTGTCCCCTCGCTCATGCTACTCCTGCTTGGCGGTCCGAGCGGCCTGCAGGCGGAGCTGGGACATCAGGGAGGAGAGGTCGGAGGCGGGCAATGCGGTGCCGGGTGCCTCGACCGAGGCTACCTCCGTCCGCGGTGCCGCGGCGGCAGCCTGGGTCAGGAAGGGGCGGAAGAGATCCATCGGGATGGGGAAGATCGTGGTAGAGTTATTCTCGGCGGCAATCTCGACCACCGTCTGCAGATAGCGGAGCTGCAGAGCCGTTGGCTCCTTCGCCAGGTTCCCGGCCGCCTGAGCCAGGGTCTCCGAGGCCTGGAGCTCGCCCTGCGCGGCGATCACCTTGGCCCGGCGCTCCCGTTCGGCTTCGGCTTGCCGCGCCATGGCCCGCTTCATCTGGTCGGGCAGGTCGACATCCTTCACTTCGACTGCGGAGACCTCGATGCCCCAGGCCTCGGTGCGCTCGTCGATAATCTTCTTGAGCACCGCGTTGATCTTTTCGCGGTCGGACAAGAGCTCATCCAGCTCCACCTCGCCCAGCACCGAGCGCAGCGTCGTCTGGGCCAGCTGGCTGGTGGCGTAGAGATAGTCCTCGATGATGATGACCGCCCGTTCCGGATCCGTCACCCGCATGTACAGCACGGCGTTCACCTTCACCGAGACGTTGTCCCGGGTGATCACATCCTGAGGCGGGATGTCCAATGCGACGATACGCAGGGAGACCCGTTTCTGGTTGGAGAACCCGGCCGGCAGAAAGATCAGCCCTGGGCCTTTGGTGCCCCAGAACTTTCCCAGGAAGAAGGTGACGCCCCGCTCGTACTGACGCAGCACGCGGAGGCTGAGAAAGGTGTAAAGCACCGCGATGGCCGCAGCCGGAATCAGTAAGTCCATGATGTCCCTCTCACCCTCAAAGGGCCTCGACGATGACTGCCGCTCCCTGACCACCACCGATACAGGCGCTGCCCAGTCCGTACCGGCCACGGCGGCGGCGGAGGGCGTGCAGGAGATGGAGCGTGATGCGCGCTCCGCTGGCCCCGAGCGGGTGGCCCAGGGCAATGGCGCCTCCATCGACGTTGGTGCGCTCCCGGTCGAGACCCAGCTCCTTTTCCACCGCCAGGTACTGGGCGGCGAACGCCTCGTTCACTTCGACGAGATCCATGTCTTCTAGTTTCAGTCCCGCCCGTTCCAGCGCCTTTCGCGACGCGGGCGCCGGGCCAATGCCCATGTAGGCCGGCTCCACGCCCACGCTGGCCCAGGCAAGCAGGCGTCCAATCGGCCGGAGCCCCCGCTCGCCGGCAAAGCGCTCGCTGGCCATGACCAGCGCCGCGGCTCCGTCGCAGATGCCCGAGGCGTTGCCCGCTGTGACCACGCCATCCTTCTTGAAGTATGGCGGCAATTTGGCCAGGGCCTCGACTGTGGTGCCGGGACGCATGTGCTCGTCGGCGGCCCAGTCGTCGGTCTGCTTCGTCTTCCGGTTGTGGATGGGAACCGGCACGATCTCGTCCGCGAACGCGCCGTCCTTCCACCCTGCCGCGGCAGCAGCCTGACTCCGGGCGGCGTAGCAGTCTACCGCCTGCCGGCTGATCTGATACTTCGTGGCCAGGTTCTCGGCTGTCTCTGCCATGGAGAGCCCGCAGCTGGAGTCTCTCAATGCCTCCCAGAGGCTGTCCTCGAGCGGCGCCGAGGGACCCAGCCTCAGGCCCCAGCGCGCACCGCGGACGACGTGCGGCGCCTGGCTCATCGACTCGGTGCCTCCGGCCAGCACCACCTGCGACTGGCCCAGCACGATCTGCTGCGCCGCCTGGGCCACGGCCTCAAAACCCGACCCACACAGCCGGTTGACGGTAACCGCGGGGGTTTCGATGGGGAGGCCGGAGCGAAGTCCCACATGGCGTGCGAGATAGATGGCGTCGGCCGAGGTCTGGAGGACGTTGCCGAAAACTACGTGATCGACGCTGGAGGCCTCTACACCGCTCCGGGCCAGCGCCCCCTTGGCCGCGATGGTGCCGAGGTCGGTGGCGGAGAGATCCTTGAGGGCGCCGCCAAAAGTGCCGAATCCGGTGCGTACGCCTGACAGGAAGACGATGCCCGTGTCGCGGGCGATGGGGCTCATACGGGGAGTGCCGTTGAATCGAGGACTGAGAGGACAGCCATTGGAAGACGAAATATGGCCTCAGGCCCAGGCCACTTCAAGCAGATCTAGCGATACCATCCGACGCCGAAGGAGATCCGATGGCTCTTCGGGGTGAAGGCATCACCGGTACTGAAAGCTGGCTTTTTGAAGCCCTTGAAGAAGGCCCATGAGTAGGACATCTGGAGGCTCCAACTAGTCCCCTGCCTGCTATTGCGGATATGCCGCGAGAGAAATACACCGGGAGCGAACATCCTGGCCGTCGGCGTGGCCGACTTGATATCCACCCCGAACCTGAAGAGCGCGCCCGCCTCCCAACTGGAGTACCCATTTCGGTCGGGCCGCAGCACTCCAAGCCGCGGCTCGGTATAGACCCACAGCATACTGGGGGCGCCACTCTGAGCTTGGTTGCTGACACCCAGGACGCACATGCCGAACCTGGGGGTCTTTGGGGCGCTGCGGGCCGAGAGGCAGGCCTCGAGGTCGGTACCCCCGTTGGGCTCGCTTCCGATGGCCGGCACGACGCTGGTCTGCACAAATCCGCTATGCCAGCCGCCACCTACCTCGACGCCCAGATCCCAACCCGGCTTCTCGGCGGCTGCCACGCGGCGACGCGACCCGGCAATGTCGCGATAGATCCGCAACCGGGTAGAGAGACGCGAGCCCTGCATGCTTATGGTCCGGATCTCGTACTCGCCGTCCTCGTCGGGATAGATCTCAACGACCGACGAGCCGCTCGGCGATCTGGGGTCTGAAATCGGGTAGATCCGTGGGATTCGCCGACCGCTGTAGCGTGGGCTTAGCTGGAGCGTCGCGTCCGTGCTGCTCAGTTCAGCGCGATAGACCTGTCCGTCGGCGAGGAAGATCCGAACCAGCTCATCACCAGCCGAGAAGTCGTGGTCGAGTACGAGCACGTCCGCGCTGTCGGCGGATTCAGGTCTGGCCTGGGCATGGAGTGCCATACTGAGGCACACGAGGAGCAGGGCGGCGGCAAGGGCAGGTCGCAGCATGATCTTCCGTTATTCACAGAGAGGCAGGGATGGCGTACCGATTGGCAAGTTGCGGGCCGGGCAGAGTCTCAGCGGGAGGGCACCTGCCGCGGCATTACGTCATGCTGAGGGTGGCATTCTGCCTCGACTACCCGCGCCAATGGCAAAGCCGCAGCTGACGCAGTGCCGCCAGCCGGCTGCGGTCTCGGTCTGGCAGGCGGGGCAGCGGGTGAGCCCCTGACTGGCGCCACAGTGGGGACAGAAATTGACGACCCGCCCGGTCGGGAGCGCCCTATTACATAGAGGGCATTGTGATGCGGGCTGGCTGAGCGGTCCAGTCGGGCCTACTTGGTCAAGCGGCTCCATCTCCGGCAACGCCACTGCGACTTCTTCCCGGGCAAGCATCCGACCGGTAGCATCTGGCGGAGCAAAAGCGAGCCCCGGCTGATGGTTGAGCGCCAGCGCGAGCGGCTTGGGCTCGAGGCTCACCACCGCGTTCGGATGCCGGTGTACGATCCCCAGGTCGGGGTTGGAGCTCCCCACTTCCACCTCGAACTCGACTCGCACCTCGGCCGGCTCGGTTCGCGCGAAGCCGCCCTCTCCGGCGCAGAGTCGCATCAGCACCAGCTCATAGTCCTCACTGCTGTCCAGCTCGAGCGCCCGGCGGTTGGCCCGGTAGGGCAGGATGGAGTCACGCAGCTCGGCCAGTGGCAGTGGCCGATGAAGCCGGGCCGGATCCGTCGCGGCGAGGTTCCGAACGATCTGCCGGAAGAACCGCTCCAGGTCGTCCACGTGAATACCTCCCAAATTGTTCAACCGGCCAGGGGAAAGTCTTCGCCAGCCGCGAGCCGCTGCTCCAGCGTCTCGTTCTCAAGGTCCGGGTCGTAACCCAGAAACTTCTTCTTGGCCTGCTTGGCCGCCAGCCATTCGAGAAACTTCGACTCCACCGCTCCCGCGGAGGTCTTCTGTTCCCGGGCAGCTCCCACGGCGAGCTCGTCGGCGTATTCGTTCTTGGGGTGGCCGGCGTGGCCCCGCACCCAGGTCCATTGGGCGTCGTGCTTCTTCGCGGCAGCCACCAGGTCCTGCCACAGCTGAAGATTCTCGATTGGACCGCCTGACCGCTTCCACCCGCGGCCCACCCAGCCCGGCACCCACATGCGCATGCCCTTCACCAGATACTCGGAGTCCGAAACCATCAGGACCCGCATCCGGGTGCCCTTGGCACCGAGAAGCTGGAGTGCTGCGGTTGCCCCGATCAGCGCCATCCGGTTGTTGGTGGTGGCCGCTGAGTGGCCATAGAAGTCTCGGCGCTGGAGGCCGGGCCGGGTCCGGGCCTCGATCAGGCCTCCGTACCCACCGTGGTTCTCACCCTCCCGGCCATTGCCCAGACAGCTCTCATCCAGATGCACGATGGCGATGCGGCTCACTCAATCACCTGAAAACTGTCGATGTCGCCCAGGTGGAAGGTCAGCTCATCGCCCGTCATGGGGAGCCGGCCCACAAACACTTCGTCGCGGCCGGCCGACGTCACCCGCAGGGCCACCACGATATACTCGGTTCCCCGCCGTGACAGAGCCACCCGGAGTCCTCGCCGGGCGGCGTACTCCAGCTGGTCCATGCGTTGCGCGGTCCAGCGAATTGGTGACATGCCGGAAGATAGAAGGGAAGGACGGGAAAGACGGGAAAGTCGGGAAGGTTGGGGAGGGGGGCAGCACAAAGGTAGTTCACGTCCATTATCTCGTCTTACATCCTTCAGAACTTTCCCGTCCTTCCCGTCCTTTCAACGCACCACGCGGAGGTGTCCGGCGGGTCCTGCGGTCAGCCGGCCGATGACGGCCGCCACCGGAGTCTGCTCCTCCCGCAAGGCAGCGAGCAGGGCGGCTTCGTTTTCCGGGGGCACCGCCAGCAGCAGCCCACCCGAGGTCTGCGCATCCACACAGAGGAATCGATCCGCCTGGCTGAGATCGGCCGCCCATTCCACCCGGTCGGCCGCAGCGTAGTTTCGCTCGGTGCCTCCTGACACCACCCCACGGGAAACCAGGTTCCGGGCATGAGGCAGGATGGGGAGCGATTCAAACGCGATCTCCGCCGCAACTTTGCTTGCATCCAACATGCCGGTCAGGTGGCCGATGAGGCCGAATCCCGTCACGTCCGTTGCGGCACTCACTCCGACCTTCAGCGCGGCACGAGCGGCCCCGTCGTTCAAGGTGGTCATGGATCGCACCGCGTCCGCCATGCCGGTTTCGAGGAGTGCGTCGCGCTTCAAGGCGGTGGCCAGGATGCCCGTCCCCAGGGGCTTGGTCAGCACCAGAATATCGCCGGCACATGCCGCCGCGTTGGTGAGCATCCGGTCGGGGTGGACCTCGCCGATCACAGTCATCCCGAAGATAGGCTCGACGGCGTCGATCGAATGGCCACCGAGAATCAGACATTTCGCCCGCTCGGCTACCTCCGCGGCTCCCTGGAGCACCTCGGCCAGCATCTCGAACGGGACGCGGTCCCGGGGCCAGCCGAGCAGGTTGAGAGCAAACAGTGGAGTGGCCCCCATCGCGTAGATGTCGCTCAACGCGTTGGCGGCCGCGATGGCTCCCCACGATGCGGGGTTATCCACGATGGGGGTGAAGAAGTCCACGGTCGTGACCAGGGCCCGGTCGGGAGACAACAGAAAAACCGCGGCGTCATCTCTGGTACCGGCATCGATGAGCACCCGCGCGTCCACGACGCTGGGCAAGAGCCGCAGCACCTGCGCCAGGTCTGCTGGCCCGAGCTTGCAGGCGCAACCGGCGCCGTGCGAGAGTGCGGTGAGACGGACACGAGGTTTCTGCTCGGTCGGGGGGTTGGTCATCCTACATCTCCTTCCCGGCCCAGATCAATGCACGCAACGCGATGAGGGCTCGTTCCTGCTGAGCGGTTGAGCCAAAGCTGCCGTCGATGCGCTGGCGAGCCAGCAGGGCCGGAACCGCCCGGCGCACCGCGGCGTGTGCTTCCTTCGTTCCCACCGCCTGCAGGGCCTCGATGGTGTGGAACAAGTCTGCGTGGGTCCAGGTCCCATCCTCAGCCTGGTTGGCTGCCACCGAGCGGGCCAGCCTGGGCAGGACCTCCCGGTGCATGTCGGCGGCAAAGGCCAGGGTGTGAATGCCCGCGACGATAGTGTCCGGAGCGAAGTACCCGCCCCAGTCGTCCCATTGCTCCTGCAGCTGGAACAGGCTGGCGAGGTGTTGGGCGACCTCAGGCCGTTGCTCCATCCGGCCGCGCAGCGCCGCCCGCAGCGCCAGGCAGCTGATCGCGAAGCGCGCCGCGGGCTCGGCCCTGAACACCTTTCCATTGGGGAACATGACCGGCGCGAAGCGTTGCATGGGCGGTGCGGGGGAGAAGAAGCCCGAGATGAAGTGCTCGCAGGCGCGATGCGCGTGGCGAGGTGGGCTACAGCCCTCGCTGAACGCCCCCGGCTTGCTCTGGAGGCCGAGCACCCAACCCATGACCCGCACCGTCCCGGCCTGATCACCGGCACAGCCCAGATCCAGAAGCTCATGGGCTCGCCAGATTGTAGCAACTGCCGCCCCGGAGATGCTGCCATCCATTCCGGTTTCCGCTCTCATGTCGTCCACCAGGCGCCGGGCCAGCACCTCGTCGCCGGAGGCCGCCTGGCCCAGGGCCTGGCGGGCCAATACGCCCTGCCGGGTAGAGAGTTCGGCGAAAAACAGTTGCAGGCGTTCGATGCCTTCCTGCGCGTCTCTCGATCTCACGGTTACCAGGTGGCGCGAATCGAATCCGCGTCGAGCAGATATCCTCGAGCCATGACCGAGGTGATGGCGCGGGTGTTACGGATATCCACCAGCGGATCCTTGGAGAGGACCACCAGATCGGCGACCTTGCCGGGGGCGAGAAGGCCGAGCGAGTCGGCGCCGAGCAAAACCGCGGCGTTGCGGGTAGCGGCACGTAACGCCTCTCTCGGCGTCAGACCGGCGCGGACCAGGAGCTCCATCTCGCGATGCTCGCTGTAGCCCGGTACCAGCATCTGGTTGGCGGCGTCGGTTCCGGCGGCCAGCCGTCCGCCGGCGGCGGCAAACTGTCGAAGGAAGAGATCCTGGTTGGCTCGAGACTTTCGGAATGCCTCGAAATCGGTCTGCGTCCAACCGGTGCGGGCAATGAGCCCCCGCACGTCCCAGTCCTTCTGCTGGGCCTCGGGCACGTCCTGTAGGCCGGGATCGCGCGATTGTCCGGGCTCATCCAGGCGGCTCAGCGCTTCGTGCAGCACCAGGGTGGGAATGAGGATGATCTTTGCATCGGCCAGCCGGTTGGCCACCCGGGTCAGGGCCGCCGAATCCAGGCTGGCCCAACTCCGCTCGAAGGCCGTCCACCCGGCGAAGAATCCCCGGTAGTGAGCGCTGAGCAGCGACGACGCGTTGGGTAAGGCCGACTCGGGCACGCCGGTGAGATGTTCGATCGATGCGACGCCGGCCTTGGCCGCACTCAGTGCGTCGCTCATCCCCAGATGGGCGGACACCGGCAGATTGAAAGCGCGCGACTCGTCCACGATCGCCCGCAGGAGTGGCGGGTCGATGCGGGTGTAGACCTTGATGAATTCAGCCCCAGCGCTGACCAGCTGGTCCACGCCCTTCCGGGCCTCGTTCTCGTTGTTGACCGCGATGGCGTCCGGAAAGGTTGCCGGCAAGCCATCAATCATGGCGCCGGCCGGATACACTCGGGGGCCATCAGGCGCGCCCTCGCTGGAGCGTCTCTTCAGCGTGGCCAGCGAGGTAATGCCGCCGTGCGCGTCTCGAACCGTGGTGACGCCCCAAGCCAGAAAGCGGGGCGGCGCCCAGGATAGCGCCGGTGCCAGGTGGACGTGGGCATCGATCAGGCCGGGGATGACCCATCGCCCCGAGACATCGACCTCGCGGGTCTTCTTGGGGAGCTGAAAGTCGCTCCGTGACCCCACCGACTCGATTCTGCCGCCGCGCACGACGATCGCTGCGTTGGCCACCGCCGGCCCGCCGCTACCGTCGATGAGCGTAGCTCCGACAAGTGCGACACCATCCTGTCCCCCCGACTTGCATCCGAGGAACAGCGTAGCAACCAGGGCAATGCGCCCCAGCCGGCCGCTAGCGTGGATCACTGGACGAGTGGTCGTGAAGAATCTTCCATCCTTCCGGCCGGCGTTCCATGACGAGAGTGAAGGGCCCGCTGGCGGTAACCTCGGATCCCCGCTGGAGAATGAACCGCGCGGTTACGAGAGCGAGCGTCGGGCTCAGGCTGCGAGCCCGCAGCTCTTCGAAATGAAGGCTGTCTCGTCTGGCGCCGGGCGCGAATCGGGGCGCGTAGTTTCCCCGGATGAAGGCGATCCCTTCCCGGGCCCGCTGCCCGTCGATGAAAGTGGTGGTGCTCTCCGGAGCGTAGTCTGAGAGAAAACCGTTCAGATCCCCCCGGTTCCAGTCCAAAGCCGCGCGATCCAACTGCGCCGCGATAAGGCGAGTCAGGCCGACGGAGTCGGGACCTGGGGAGGGGGCTGTCGTCGGCCTCGCGCTCCCACGGCAAGCCGCGAGGACGATGGCCGCGAGGACCATGGTGCGCATGAAGATATCGGTGGAAAAGATGCTGGAAGGTGGGCGGTCGAACCCCGCGATGCAAGTTCCATCACGCACGGCTTATACTTGGGCAATGGCCGATGTCCAGCCCCTCCTGTCGGCCGAGGCCACGCCTCGGCGCGCTAGTGCCGTGCCCCAACAACCGATATCCGCCTACGGCCTGATCGGCGACATGCGGACCGCGGCGCTGGTCGGGCTCGACGGCTCCATCGACTGGTGCTGCCTGCCCCGGTTCGACAGCGGGAGTGTGTTTGCCTCCCTCCTGGACCCGGAGCGGGGGGGCTCCTGGTCAGTGCGCCCGGAGGGCAAGTGGACCTCCACCCAGCGCTATCTCCCGCGTACCAATATCCTGGAGACGACGTTTCGGACCGCCGAAGATGGGACGGTGAGTGTCACCGACTTCATGCCGGTGGGCGAGGAGGGCCGGCCCTTGGGTGAGCACCCCGAGATTCATCGGCGCCTCCGCTGCAGCCGCGGCCGGGTAACCATGAACATGATCTTCATGCCGCGCTTCGAGTACGGGGCCCGGGCCACCCGGCTCGAGTCCCTCAAAGCCGGCCTGTTCGCCACCGACCGAACCGACCAGGTCCTCACCCTCTCCAGCGCCAAGCCATTCGAGTGGGTCATCGAACAATCGATCGCGACCACCCGGTTCGAGATACAGAAGGGTGAGGAGCGCTGGGTGGTCCTGCGCTACGACGACGACGATATCCATCCGGTCGACCGCTACGAGAGCGCCCGCAAGCTCGACGACACCGCGGCATTCTGGCAGAAATGGTCGTCCAAGGTGCGCTACAAGGGGGCATACCGGGGGATGGTGAAGCGCTCGGCCCTGGCGCTCAAGCTGCTCACCCACGCGGAGACGGGAGCGCTCATCGCCGCGCCTACGACATCACTGCCCGAGACGATTGGCGGGGTGCGCAACTGGGACTATCGCTTCGTGTGGCTCCGGGACGCGGCGTTTACCCTCGCGGCCCTCGATAACGTCGGCCACTACCGGGAAGCCGATCAGTTCATGCGCTTCCTCAAGAAGGTCTGCCGGCACGAAGGGGGCGGACACCTCCAGATCATGTACGGAATCGATGGACGCCGCGACCTGATCGAGCGTCAGCTCGACCATCTGAGCGGGTACCGAGGGTCACGCCCCGTCAGGGTGGGCAACGGGGCCGTCGGCCAGCTCCAGCTCGACGTCTACGGCGAGGTCATGGAGACTGCCGACATCTGGCGCCGCAACCACGAGATGACGGAGGGGACCTGGCGGGTGCTGCGGGGGCTGGTCGACTGGGTGAGCGAAAACTGGCACCGACCCGACTCGAGCATCTGGGAGGTACGAGGCGAGGTTCGCCACTACGTGTTCAGCAAGGTGATGAGCTGGGTGGCGCTCGATCGCGGCGTCCGGATGGCCGAAGAACTGAGCCTGGAGGGAAATACCGCTGCCTGGCGCATCGCGCGTGACACGTTGCATGCGGAGATCATGGAGCGAGGCTGGAGCGATTCGCGCCAGTCATTCGTGCAATCGTACGATGACGAGGTGCTCGACGCAGCCACTCTGGCCATCCCGATGTTCCGATTTCTGCCCTGGAATCACCCCCGGGTGCACAGCACGGTGCGGGTGGTGGCGCGGGAGCTGACCACCGTGGACGGCGAGCTGGTGTACCGGTATCGACACCCGGATGGTCTTGAAGGGGAGGAGGGCGCGTTCTCGATCTGCACCTTCTGGCTGGCCCAGGCCCTCGCGATGATCGGCGACCGGGAGCGGGCGGAGCGAATCTTCCGGCGAATGCTCCGGCACGCCAACCACGTCGGGCTCTACTCCGAGGAGATCGACCCGGCCAGCGGGGAGTTCCTGGGAAACTTCCCGCAGGCCTTTACGCACATTGCATTGATCAACTGCGCCGCGGCCCTGGCCAGACTGGAGGCTCGCGGCTAGGACGACTTGCGGCCCTTTCGGGCGCTCTTTCGAGCCGAACGCTTGGCTGACCGACCGGCCTTACGAGCAGCCTTCTTACCCTTTCGGGCGCTCTTGCGGACCGAGCGCTTGGCTAACCGACCGACCTTACGAACAGCCTTCTTAACCTTTCGGACGCTCTTGCGTGCTGAACGCTTGGCTGACCGACCGGCCTTACGAGCAGCCTTCCTACCCGTGCGGGCGCTCTTGCGAGCCGAACGCCTCGCCGATCTCCCCGCTTTCCTGGCGGCCTTCCTCGCCGTTCTGCCGGACTTCTTGGCCGACTTCTTGGTGGCCGTCTTCTTAGCGGTCTTTTTCCGCGGACGGGCGGCCGGCTCGTTGTAGTCGTTGAATGATGACGGTGAGGAGGAGGACGGCGCTGAAGAAGGGATGTTCTCCATCGGCAGCGGATCCATCCATCCAGAGCCGGACCAGCCCATCTCCATATAATGAAGCTCGGCCATCTTTGCTTCCTCCGAACGCATGTGCGGCGCCACCCGCCGACGGTCTTGAGGCGCGGCCGCGCCTCCTCTGAAACAGACATATAACTTGCACATCCTCGACACTTGTGCAAGGCATCGACCGGCCGGGCCCGAACCGAGATCGAGCCTGGGCTGGGAAGTCCTTCCGTCTTATTCCCTTAGACGACGGTCTCCCGCTTCCTACATGATCGACGTACGGAGCTCGGCGCGATGCGGCAAGCCTATCTCTACGCTATAATTACGCCCATTCTCTCTTCCTGGAACCGACTGTCCGGTGAAATCCGCCCCTAGCGACCGGGTCCGCGTGCCCGCCCGCCCATTTTGGCTGCTGCCATCTCTGCTGGGAGGCTTTGCGCTTGCCGGGTTTGCGCCCGTCGTCTCGGCCCAGACGCAGGCGGTCTCTGAGATCCAGGTGACGCCGGAAACCATGACGCTGGGCGTGGGCCAGAAGCAGGCCCTCTTCGCCGCCGCCTTCGATGGCCGGGGCAACCTACTCGCCGCCGCCAAGTTCACTTTCTGGAGCTCGGACACGATGATTGCCCGGGTCAGGAAGGATGGAACGGTCCTCGGAATCACACCGGGGCTGGCCAAGATCGAGGCTCGGACCCAGGGCAAGCGTGCCTCGATGGCGGTTCTCATCACCGGTGTGGCGCCGGGGGACACCTCGGGTGCGCGCTCGGCGTCGGCCTCGTTGCTGAGCCTCGAACCGGCATCGGTCACGCTGTTTCCGGGAGAGAACGTCCGGATCACTCCCCTCGCCGTTAAGGAAGATGGCAACCCGATCGCGGTGGGGCGGGTGACCTGGAGGTCGCTTAAGCCCGAAATCGCCTCGGTGGACACCGCGGGCTACGTGACTGGTCTCGGGCCGGGTCGTACCGTAGTTCAAGTTTCCACCACCAGCCGGCTGATGGCCACGCTGCCGGTCGAAGTATCCCAGCCCGACTTTGCTCTGTCTCAAACCCGCCTCGTCCTGGGTCCGGGCGAGTCAGACACCGTCCGGGTCATTGTGCCCGCCCAGGGGAACCGCGAGATCCGTGGCCTGGTGCGCTGGCGCTCGTCCGATTCGGCTGTCGTCTCGGTGGGCTCATCCGGCATCATCCGCGGCCGGGCAACTGGGAAGGCCGAGATCATCGCGACAGGCTTCTCCCAGGAGAGGCGTGCCCAGGTGTTCGTGCACCCGCAGCCCGACGCTTTAGTGGTGTCGCCTCAGCACAGCGCCGGCCCGGTCCAGCTCCCGCTACGGGCAACTCGGCGGTTCACCGCGGTCGCTGAGGCGGCCGACTCCACCTCCATCCCTGAGGCACACATCAACTGGCAGCTGAGCGACACCTCGGTGGCATCGTTCGACCGAGCATCCGGTGTGCTCACGCCCAAGGCGCTCGGTACCACTACGCTGACCGCGACTCTGGCCGGCATTCAGCCCGCGGTGTGGACGGTGCAGGTCATCTCGGGGGATATCGAGCTCCAGCCGGCCCGGGTCGGGTTGGCGGCCGGCCGGCGCACGACCCTGAACGCCGTGCTGAAGGACGAGCAAGGAGCAGCAGCCGGCCGCGCGACCGGAGTTCGCTGGAGCTCCGACAAGCCTGAGGTCGCAGTATCCCGGGATGGCGGTGTGATCGATGCGGTGAGTCCGGGACGGGCCGTAATCACCGCCGCGGGGTCCTGGGGCAAGAGCGCAAAGGCCGATGTATTAGTGGTCGGCGATTTGTTGCTCAGCTCCAACCGTGGTGGAAGCTTTGCTGTCTATCAGATGCGAGTCACCGGTCCATTGACGTTGATGCCACTGCTGACCGACAGCGCGTCCGGCCAAACCTCAAAGAGCGACATCCAGGCCTCGCTATCTCCCGATCGTACCCGGATCGCTTTCAGCTCCAATCGGGGCGGGAACTTCGACATCTACATGATGGACGCCGATGGGCAGCACCTGCGCCGGCTCACCACCGACCCGAGGAATGAGGGCGACCCGGTTTGGACCCCAGATGGCACCCAGGTCGTCTATACCACAACCCGCGGCAGCGCCAGCCAGATCGCCATCATGCCGGCAGATGGCGGCGAGGGCCGGATTCTCACCACGACCCCCGCAGCGAATCACTCGCCCACGGTCTCATCCGATGGTCGGAGCATCGCGTTTGTCTCTTCCCGGGATGGTAATCAGGAGATCTATGCGATGAATCTGGATGGCAGCAACCAGCGCCGGCTCACCAGGACATCCGAACGGGAATCCAGTCCACGGTTCTTTCGCAACGGCGACCTGGCTTACGTGGTCGAGCGGGGCGGACGCTCGAAAGGGTCGCGGGTCATGCGTCTCCCCTGGGGAGCGTCCAGCGCCAGCCTCCTGCTTCAGACCGAGGAGCCGGTTCAAGCCATCGCCATCTCCCGCGAGGGCGACCGACTGGCATATGTGGTCGGCAAGATCACGGACGCCGCCAAGGGTCGTGTCGAATTCGGCTTCTTCTTGCAATCCACGGCCCCGGGTAGCACGTCGGTCTCCGTGCCGCTTACAGCGGGCGAGCAGATCCTGAACCCATCGTTCTGACCGGTTGAGTCGGATGAAGGCCCTCACTCTGGTTGCCCACGGTGGGCCGGAGCAGCTCAAGGTACAAGAGTTGCCTCAACCCTCCATAACGTCTCCTGACCAGGTACTCGTCCGGATGCGCACCGCTGCGCTCAACCGGCTCGATCTATTCATAGCGGCCGGCTTGCCCGGGTCAGCTCTCCAGTTTCCCCATGTGGTTGGCTCGGATGGTGCGGGCGTGGTTGAGCAGGCCGGAGAGGCAGTCCGGCAGTTCCGTACCGGTGACCGGGTCATGATCAATCCAACCCTGTCCTGCGGAGACTGTCCGGCGTGCAGAGAGGGGGAACACTCGCTCTGCGCCAGGCTCCGGGTGCTGGGCGAGCATTGTGCCGGGACCGTGGCCGAGTTTGTCGTCGTGCCGGCCCAGAATCTGGTGCCGGTACCCACTGCCATGCCCTGGCCTCAGGCCGCCGCTTTTTCATTGGCAACCCTCACGGCGTGGCGAATGCTCGTGACTCGGGCGCGGCTCGAGGTGGGGGAAAGCGTCCTGATCTGGGGGATTGGCGGGGGCGTGGCGTTAGCGGCGCTGCAGATAGCCAAGCTGATCGGGGCACGCACCATCGTCACCAGCGGCTCGGAGGCCAAGCTCGATACAGCGCGCGGCCTGGGGGCCGACGTCAGCTTCAATCACCGGAACGCCGACGTGGTTGCCGAGGTCAAGCGGCATACCGGAGGCCGGGGAGCCGACGTCGTGGTGGACAGTGTCGGCGAGGAGACCTGGAACGGCTCCCTTCGCGCCGTGCGACGGGGCGGCCGCCTGGTGGTCTGCGGAGCCACGACCGGCCCCATGGTCTCCCTCGATCTCCGCCGCCTCTTCTGGCATCAGTGGAGCATTCTGGGATCGACCCTCGGCAACCGTCAGGAGTACGCCGAGATCGTGCGTCATGCACAAGAGGGCCGGCTCTGGCCCGTGGTGGACCGGGTGGTGCCGCTTGCGGCGAGTATCGCCGCCTTTGAGCGGCTGCAGCGTGGTGAGCAGTTCGGCAAACTCGTCATCGAGGTGGCACAGTGAACCAGCTCTGGGAACGAATCTCCATCGGTGCCGCACAGATCGGCAGTGTTCTCCCCGCCCTCGTCGGCGCAGCCGTCATCCTGCTGACCGGCTACTTCCTCGCCCGACAGATTCAGCGCTGGGCTGATGACACCCTGAAACGGCTGGACTTCAACCGGATGGCCAGCGCCGGAGGCCTGGACGAGGCCGTCGTCCGCACCGGCTCCCGCCTGGACCCGGTGCGAGCCCTGACCAAGCTGCTTTTCTGGCTGGTGATGCTCATCGTGATTCTGCTTGCCAGCACGGCACTCGGTCTGGAAAGCATCAACGAGATGTTTGGGGTCATGCTCGCGTTCATCCCCACGCTCATCGCGGGCATTGTCATCCTGATCCTGGGGATCATCCTGGGTGAGTTCGTTCGCGGCCTCATCCTGGCTTCGGCCGGCGCCGTCTCCGGCGTGCCGACGGTGGCCAAGCTGGCGAAGGGCGCGGTGATTCTCATCTCGTTGTTCATGGCGCTGGAGCAGGTGGGTGTGGCGGAGGAGATCGTCACTGCGGCGTTCACGCTGATACTCGGTGCGGCCGCGCTAGCCGTGGGACTCGCTTTCGGCCTGGGGAATCGGGAGCTGGCGGGAGAGATCACCCGCCGGTGGTACGAGCAGGGCCAGCGTGAGGACCGCCGCACCTCGGATCGGGGCCGCAACGTTCCTACGGACAAGGAGCCGCCCATCCTGGACTAGGTGAGAGGTGAGAGGTGAGAGGTGATCAGCAAAAAGGATGGGAGGGCAATCTAGGCGTAATTAGGGCTTCTGTTGGGATGTTTGGGCACACGAGTTTGCACTCAGCCTCTCAACTTGTGGCATGCGTGATCATAAGAGTCTGTTGGCATGGCAAGAGGCCCATGCAGTAGTGCTGGTGTTGATACCTGCAATACGGCTTGTGAAGTACTCCTATGCGAACCCGATATTCGAGCAGCTCCAACGAGCAGCCTTATCGGTGCAACTCAACATAGCTGAGGGGTATGCACTAAAAAACGTCCAAGCGTTTCCGCAATCACTTGGATATTGCGTATGGGTCAGCGGTGGAAACCGCGGAGTTACTGGAGCTCACTGGCGAACTTCAGCTGCTTTCGGCGGAGCTAGCCGGTTCGACCTTGGAGCGCTGCCGCCGGTGTCAACGACTGCTCCGAGGTCTCATCAACCATGTCCGGGTAAACTGACTGTAAACTGACTGCCCCTCTTACCGCTCACCTCTCACCTCTCACTTCTCACCTCTCACCTCTCACTGTAGTCTGAACTTCCCTACCGTCCGCGTACCATCCGCACCCTTGATCGCCGCGTAGACCGCTCCCTTGGCCCCGAAGCCCGAGAGTGACGCGCCTTTCGGAAGGGCGACGCTGCGCTGCCAGACTCCCTGCCGATTGACCACGTCGTACACCATGGGCGCGTCTTCCTGCGCCCGTGGGCGCTGCAGCCAAACCTCTCCGATCTCGCGCCCCAGCGCGAAGTCGAATGGGGGCTTGGTCTCGGCGAAGGGGTACGTGATGGACAAATCCTGAGGCATCCCGAACTGCTTGCCTTGCTCCCTTACCTGGGCGAGCACTCGGTCCTTGTCTGCCTGGGTGACGGGGGTCTTGGTATAATCGCGCGCCTTTCCGGTCGTCCACTTGCCGTCCGGGCTTCGCCAATCCACCCTATTCTCCCGGCCCCGTGCCACCCAGGCCTCCCCGTCCGGCAGGACTCCGAAGTGATCATTGGGAGCAAACACCTTGGCGGCCTGCTGGATCTGCTCCCCGAACTTGGCGTCGCCGTATTCGGGTGTGGACAGATGAGCGATCGTGTCCACCTTACCACTCTTGAGTGCGATCCGAAGAACGGGAACGCTGTCCGGCCGGAGTGAGCGGCCCGGCTCGCCGCCACCCAGAATGGCTTGGTAGTCGATCTTGTAGCCGTGACCGACCGTGTCGTATAACAGGACCGGTGTCTCCCCCGAAACGATCCTGATCGGCAGCACGTCCAGCGCCTTTCCTCGCTCGCTCCATCGGGTGGTCCGAATGGCGCTGAAATCCACGAGGGCGACGGTATCGGCCGCGAGGTGGGCGACCCAGCCGGGGAAGCGGTAGTTCCCTGCGGGCGCGCCTTGGGGAAGAGAGTCGACCCGCTTCCCAAGCGTGTCCACCTTGCCCGATTTCAGATCGGCGCTGAAGAAAAGCTTGCTCTTGGTGTCCGTGAACATCACCCGACCATCGCTCAGCTCCACGACGTTGCTCAGCAGGCCAAAGGACGAGGGCAGCTTGGCCTCCAAGGTCAGGCCACTTTGGCTTTCGGCTGACGAGCAGGCCAGGGTGAGGGCCATGACGATCGCGCAGCTGAAATAGTCGAGCCTCATTCGGAACATCCTCCAGACGAACTGGTAAGAGCGGAGTGAGAAACTACGGATTGCGGGCAGGGAGCGTCAGATCCACGCGCTGGAGCCGGGTCCCATCTGGGGTGGATTCTGCAACCAGGACGGACCGCGGTCCCACCGCAAGTACCCGCCCCTTGCTCCGGAGTCGAACTTCCTGCGCCAGCCGGCCGCGCCCATCGACCACGTGATAGACGCGGAAGGAATCCGCCGGGGCACCGCTCTTTTCCAGCCAGACCTGGCCATCAGCACTGGTGAGCGCGGCCTCGAAGGGTGGCTTGATTGGCGCGAATGGAAGCTGCTGTGCTGTGCCTCTCAGCTCGGGAGGAAACTTCTGTAGAAACAGCTCCCGGTCGTAGCGGGTGACTTCGAGCACCCGATCCGGCAACGCTTGCCCACGAGTCCACTTCCCATCTGGCGCCCGCCAGTCGACCCGGTTGTCGTAGACCCGGGCCACCCAGACCGAGCCATCCGGCAACGCCCCCCAGCGGTCCAAGCCCCCGAACACCCGGCGTTCGAAGCGCCGGCCGGCATCACCAACCACCTCGGCTATGTCGAGCGGGGCAAGTCTCGCGATGGTATCTGCCCGAGTGAGCCCGGGCTTCAGCAGCAGAACCGCACCCGAGTCCCGGTTCCCGCTGCCGTCCGGGCCGGCAAGAGGAGCCTGGTCCAGATAGAAGTTTCCCTTGGAGTCCCGGGCGCGGGGTAATGCGCCGCGGGCGGCATTCGAGGTTGGAATGGAACGGATCAGCCGGCCCGCTGGGGTCCAAACCGTGGTGCGGGCCTTTCCCCAGTCTCCGATATACAGACTGTCCTGCGAGACGAAGAGGGTCGAGGGGTTGCTCAGGGCCTTGGTCCGACCGCTACCGAGTGGGCTGATCTTCCGGTCAGAGAAGTCCACGATGCCCGCAGTCTCGTTGGGCGCAGCCAGAATCGCCCAGCGGTCTCCCTCGAGCCACGCCGCTCCGGTCACGTCCGAATCCCGGGTTGTGACCGTATCCCCCGAGGCAGGGATCTCGACCACCGGGGCGGCCGGTTTCGATTCCTGGCAGCCCAAAAGCAGCGCGGCGGAGAGGCTCGCGAAGAGGCGCAAGCGAAATACAGGCATCGGTGAAAGGTAACGGTCCGTAGGGGCGACGCGTGCGTCGCCCTTACGGAGCCGGGTGGCGGAGCTTCACTACCTTACTATCGACCTTCTTCATTCGCAGATTCAGAATCTCCACCCCCACCGAGAAGGCCATGGCAAAGTAGATGTAGCCCTTCGGAATGTGCTGGTTGAGACCGTCCGCGATCAGAGCCACCCCAATGAGCAGGAGGAAGCTGAGGGCCAGCATCTTGACCGTTGGGTGGCGGTCGACGAAGTCGCTCACCGGGGTGGCAAAGACCATCATGAAGCCGACCGCGATGATCACGGCGACAACCATTACGCCCAGGTCTTCGGCCATCCCCACGGCGGTGATCACGGAATCGAGCGAGAACACGATGTCCAGAAGCATGATCTGGATCAGCGTACTTAGCAGGGAGGGCCGCGCCTTCACCGATGTCTCGCCCTCCTCCCCCTCGAGCCGCTCGTGGATCTCCCGGGTACTCTTGGTGAGCAGGAACAAGCCACCCACGATGAGTACCAGGTCTCGGCCGGAGATCTCTTCGCCGAGAACGGTGAACAGTGGGGCTGTGAGCTTGATAATCAGCGTGATGGAGAAGAGCAGTGCAATCCGCATGAACATCGCCAAGCCAAGGCCGAGCCGCCGGGCCTTGGCCTGCTGATCCGGGGGCAACTTGCCGGCCAGGATGGAGATGAACACCACATTGTCGATGCCGAGAACGATCTCGAGGACGGTCAGCGTGAGAAGGGCAATCCACGCTTCCGGGCTGCTGAGCCAATCCATGGTGTCGGGGGGGAAAAGGGTAAGTGGCTAGCTCCGAGAGTGCTAAGCTAGCATTACCACCCCGCGGCTCGCCAGCAAGGGCTATTGGGCGGGCGGTTCGATCGTCTGATTGACACGGCTTAGTACCTCACCGCGCTCCTTCTCACACACCGTCGCCGCCTGCTCCTCCATTGGCTCCGGTGCGACCCAGCTACTCGTGGTCGCAACCTGGGCTCCTTGGCTGTTGCCCTGGACCTGAAGCGCCAGCCTAACCCGGCACGCTCCCGAGCTGCCGATCCGGGCATTCGAGCTTGCGTACCGGGTACCGGTGATGAGTCCGGCGGTCGAATCAACCTTGTCGACGGTAAAGGACTCCGCCTGGACCGCGCGGCGCGCCCGGACGTATGCCGAGTCCCGCGACACGGTCACGGGAGCAGTTGCGGTGGACTCGGGCCCGGCCACCAGGCCGGTACACGCGGTGGCAATCGAGAGGGTGCCGAAGACCAGCAAGTCTGAACGTCGCATCCGAGTCTCACGGTTCGAGGTGCCGTGAGGTTACCGGCGCATCGTCACACTCAGGTCACGGTTGCGCAGCGATGCCGCATCACCGGTCAGGGGTTCCACCAATACGACACCTTCACCAGGAAGATGTTATCGGCGCTGGCCCCGAGGAGTCGATCGACACCCTGGCCTGTTTGAAAGCTTCCGATGGTCTCCATATCGGACCGATTCTGGGTCCAGACCAGGAACAGGGTGGAGCCGGCTGAATACTCCCATCGCAGCACCGCGTTTCCCCGAAGCGACACCAGGGAGAAGTTGGGATCATCGATCTCCTGACCGGCCGCCGGCCCGCTCGCTCCGTCGGGATCCACCACGATGCGGTCCGGGTCACTGGTAGCGGTGGGGTCCGGATAGGGGTTGAAATCGAAGCTGCGGGGACGGGAAAGCTCCTTGAACCCGGTATAGCTGCCCGACGAAAGTAGCGGCTGGGCGTACACCTCGAGGCTGAGTTTCGGAGTGAAGATCCAGTTCAGCCGGATGCTGGCCGAGACTGTCGTCTGATCCAGATCGGCAAACACATAGCGATGGCCAAAGGTGTTCGCCGCCATGGGGTCGTCGAAGGTATCTACGTACTGGGCCGATGTGCCGGTTCGCTCGATCTGCGGATCGACTCGTAGCGAAAGGCGCGTGCCTGGCTTCCACTCGACGTATGCCCTCGCGCTCCAACTTTGTTCCCAGCGCTGACTGTAATGGTTGCCGTGCAGGCCCGCCCCAAAGAGCCACCGCTTGTTGGGATCGGAGTCCAGCTGGAAGTCCCATTCCACGCCGGGCTGGTTGACCATCAGCGGCCCTCCCCGGGTGCGACGGTCGCTGAGCGTGCTCGGATTGTACGCCACGAACCATCGTCCAGTGGAAAAGTTGCGCAATTCGTACAGGCCGGTCAGGAACAATCCGGTCCAGGTAACGTCGCCGCCGTAGTTGTAACTGCGGAAGCCGGCGAGGTTGAGGCGCCAACTCCGAAACAATCGGCTGGGCCGGGTCCATTTGTGGCCGAACATGACATGCGAGTTGATCTGATCTCCGCGGAACTGGAAGCCGAGGTCGTTCACCTCGAATCCGGGATCGACCACGCCCATCGCCGAATTGAACATCCAGTTGCCCTTCTGCTTGTTGAGCGAGAGGCGGCCGGCATAGCCTGACAGCGAGGTACTCCCGGAATCCACTCCCAGGTATGACGCGTCCGGCCGCTGGAAGTAGTGTACCGAGCTCTCCTGCAGGCCCTGCATTCGCTCCGCGGTTCCCGCCACTCGGCTCAACCCGGCCCAGCCGCTCACCATCCACACGCCGTTCCGGTCCAGCGTGGTCCATCCATCCAGTCCCAGCGTTCTGGCGCTCGAGCTGAGCTCAGCGCGCAGCTGGGGCTCGTCGAAGGAACGGGCCGTCACCGTTCCGATGAACCCCAAGCCATGACGCCCGCCGCCCATCTCGTTTTGAGCGCGGTAGACTCCGTAATAGGTCAGCGGCTCTACCTCCTGCTGCCAGTGTTGCGGCCCGAGCGCGAACTGCGCCTGCTCCCGGCTGGTGAGGGCACTGAGGGTGCCCAGGCTCCAGCTTCCGATCTTCCCCGACAACTTGGCGGCTCCCAGGATGCTGGTGCCGCTGGGCACGCTAGAGTAATCGTATTCGTCGGGATCCTCGGCCTGCGGAGCGCGGCCGATCCGCCGGCTGTACAGAAAGCTGGGATTGGCCCAGTTGAAGCCCCAGTTGTCGTTGGCTCCGCCGTATCCGAACTCGAAAATGTTGGCCCCTTCCACGAAGAACGGGCGCCGCTCGTCGAAGAAGGTCTCGACATCGCTCAGGTTGACCACCGCGGGATCGACCTCGACCTGGCCGAAGTCTGGATTCACCGTGGCATCGAGCGTGAGGTTGCTGCCGATGCCGAGCTTCAGGTCGGCTCCGGCGCCGCCGTCGAAGTCGGAGCCGTCGTTAAAGGGGTCTGCCGTCTCGTGACTCAGGTACTCGGCCCGGGTGGTGACGTAGGGCAGAACCTCCAGTCGGGCGGGAGGTGTGAACTCCTCGAGGCCGACCAGGTCAACGAATCGCGAGACGAAACCGCTTCCATTGCTGGGCGTGCAGACCAGGTAGGAGCGCTCGTTGCGCCGGGCTATTTCCCGCTTGAAATTGATGCCCCACCGGTTCGCTTTCTGCCGTTGGAATCGAAGCTGGGAGTACGGGATCCTGAGCTCGGCGCTCCATCCCAGTGAATCGCGAGCCACACTGCCTTGCCACACACCATCCCAGGTGTCGCTGTCCCAGTCATCGTTGTATAGAGTTCCGTCGTACAGCGTCCCCGCGGCGTTGATCCCGAAAAAGAACCCGGTGCGGCGGTCGTGATAGGAGTCGAGGAATACGATAAAGCGGTCGGCGCTCACGATCCGGTCGCGCCGGGCGAGCTGGGCCATCACCGAGTCAGCACTGCGATCGAACATCCGGGCACCCACATAGAGCGCATCATCGTCGTAGAGCACCCGAACCTCGGTTCGCTCGGTAGCCGCCGCGCCTTCGTCCGGCTCGCGCTGAGTAAAATCGGAGACCGGGCTGGCGGTGGACCATCCCGCCTCGGACAGCACCCCGTCCAGCGCAATGGCGTTGCTCCCGACGCGAGACGCCTGCACCGCGCGAGCGTCGCCCTGGGGAACCCTCAGGGTGTCGCTCTGGCCGCCGGCACTGATGCCGGTAAGCGCTAGAGCGAGTGCGATTGTGATCATGGGGTCGGTTCACTCCTCACGCTGGTGATCGGACGCGAGGCTTAGACCGCCGGATGCTGGAAAAGGTTGCTTACTTCAGAATTTCTTCGAAAAGATCCAGGGCACGGGGGTCCTCACTCTGGCCCAGCCAGAAGAGCGCAGTCTTTCTGAGCTCGGGGTCGGGGTTGGTCCGGGCGATCCGGATCAGAGCGGGCACGCCCTCGTCGTTGGACCGCTGCGACAGCGCGAAGATGGCTTTCTCCCGGATCTCGCGGTCACCCCGAGCGTCATCCACGATCGAGTCCAGCGCCGCGCCCACCGCAGCGCCGGCGGCCTGGCTGAGCCAGAAAATCGCCTGGGAGCGCGTCTCCCTGGATAGTCTGGGCGTTCGGGCGAGTCGTAAGAGCGAAGGCCAGATGACGACGCTATCGGCCAGTGCCGACGGGAGGAGGGGATCGCCCCCAACCTTGCCGTCGCCACTGCGCTCGGCCAGCCCAATGAAATAGTCGGCAGCCTCCGGAGCCGGAACCGTTCCCAGGTCGGTGCTCCAGCGATCGGGGAGCCACCGCCCTCCGACATAGGTCCGAACCGAGTACACTCGATGGTCCCTGACCCGCAGTGCGACCTGGACCGTCTGGGATCCGCAGTCAGCCTGCCACTCATCGCTCTCGTGCCGTATGGTGACGCCATTTTTCCAGTCACCACAGACCCCTGGGCGGGCGGCGAAGCTCAGCCGTACGGTGCCCTCCTCGACTTCGGCGACCCGTTGCGCCAGGGTCTGGGCCGAAAGACCGGGGGCCAGACCCGAAATGAACAGCACTGCAACGAGGTAATCGCGCATGGCTCCGGACCTAGGGCTGCTCGATGATTTCCTGGAGCACCTGCACCGCCCTGGGGTCTTCCGACTGGCCCAGCCAGAAGAGCGCCCGCTTGCGCAGCTCCGGGTTGGGATCCCGCCGGGCAATTTCGATCAGTTTGTCCAGGGCGGCGGGCTCGTCGCGTTGAGAGTAGACGAAGATGAGCTGCTCCCGCATGGCCTGGTCGGTGACAGTGGCATAGAGACCGGTGAGCTCCTCGATGGCGACGCCGCCCTGGCCGGCCCAGAACAGCGCCTGCTTCCGCATTTCGATGCCCTGCGCCGGATCGCGGGCGAGCCCAAGCAGCCACTTGCCGTTCTCCGTGCCGCCCATCTGTGAGAGCGAGAATACCACCTTCTTCTTGAGCTCCTCGCCCTTGAGCCGGCCGTACAGGGAACGGAGAAACGCACCGTCTTCCGCCGACCCGTTCTGACCTAACCAGAAGATCGCCTTTGCCCGAGCGGACTCCGGCACTTCGACCCGTTCGGCGTAGACCCGGAGCGCCTGGTGCGCCCGTGGGCTGTCGTGCTGCGATAGCGCGAACACCGCCTTGTCCTGGATATCCGGGTCCTTGGAAAAGCGCAGAATCGAATCCAGAGCGTTTACCGCCCGATCGGTCCCCACTTGCGAGAGCCAGAAGACTGCTTGCTGCTGCACCTCCGGATCCGGATCGGTCCGGACCGATTCGAGCAGGATGTCCTCGGTCCCCTCGGCCTGCTGCTGGGCGACGAGGAAGACCGCCTTTCGGCGCAGGCAAACGGAGCCGGTGTCGCGCCGTGCCAGGACTTTGCGGAGAACGGGCCGGGCCCGCGTTTCGTCCATCTGCAGCAATGCATTGAGGGCCGCGACCTTCATGTCATCGTCGTCTCCCTTACAGCTACTGCTCCCCATTCGATGGGAGCGCCCCATACCGGGTGTCGGAGGCGTCGGTGGTGTGGGCGGCGTCGGCGGCGTCGGCGGCGTCGGCGGCGTTGGTGGCGTCGGCGGGGTCGGAGGCCAATCGGTTGCGGACTCGGCAGCCGCCGCCACGGCCGCGGCGGCCTCGCTGTCCCCCCGTCGCGCCAGCTCACCTTGGATACGGCGCTCCAGCGTGGCCGCGTCACCCTGCGTCGCTGCCTTGGGGAACCTCTTTCTCTGCTGCTTGAGGACCGCCATCGCGGCCCGGAGATCGCGCTCCTCGCCGGCCCGGTAAAGAGCGAATGCCTGCCAGTAGAGCGCGTCCGCGGCGTAGCCCGACTTGGGGAAGCGAACCGGTATCTGGGCAAAGAGGTCGGCCGCCGTCCGATAGTCGCGGCGATTCAGCGTCTCCCGGGCTCGCCGGTAAAGGGAATCGGCTGGATCGTCCTGCAACCAGCCACGGGGCACACGCGGATCGAGCGTGTCAGAGGGAACTCGCGCGTCGGCCATGCCGAGAGCCGCTACCATCGCCACGCCGAACACCAGACCGTACATCACAGGGCTCCTTGGGTTGGGCTCGCGCCCGAAGGCACGGCCGTTCTCAAGCGGGACATCATTCCACCACGCTCGAGACCTTCAGTAATCAGATCGAGATCGGGCGAGCTGGGCCGGGGAGCGAGCTGAGCGATCTCGGCCAGCACCAGCTCCAGATCCTGGAGGAGAAGGCGAGTCCGGGCGTCACTCGCTGCCGGCGAATCGAGCAGCAGGCGATTGGTGGCGAGGAGCTGTCGGGCCGTGGCCGAGGCAAGCAGCTCGTTGCCACCCTTGCGCACCGAAGCGCGAAATAGCGTCAGAAATGCCTCCGACTGTCCCAGGTGCTCTGTAGCGGTAATTCGGTAGGCAGCATCACCCGTGTGTTGCGGGGCCACCGATGTAGCGATCACGGGGTCGGTGGTGGGGACGGGTTTGGGCGCCGAGATCCGGCCAAGTCCGACGCCGAGCGCCAGCAGCGCCGCGATGCCGATGGGCCAACGGAGAGGGCGGAGACGGCGGAGAGGACGGATAGGTACTACACCTTCCCTGGATACTTCCGTCTTCTCCGTCTTCTCCGCCTCCGCCCGCCGCGCCTGAATAGCCGTCCACATCTCCTCCCTGGGCGTCGCCGGGGGAGTGTTGTAATCGCGAGCCGAGTCTTGCAACTGGTCGTCAAAGCGATCGTCCAGCATATCGGTCATTCCTTCACGAAGTCGGCCAGCGACTCGCGCAGCCGGGCGCGGGCACGAAACAGTTGCGCCTTCGAGGTTCCAGGGTGGACTCCCAGGGAACTGGATATCTCCTCGTGGGTGTACCCCTCGACGTCATGCATCACGAACACCACCCGGTACCCCTCTGGTAGCTCGTCGATCGCCTTAGCCAGCCGATCCTTCAGGTCCGGCTCGGCGGCCGGAGCCATGCGAGTGACCATCAGCGCGTCATCCAGCACGACCTCCCGCTCCATTGCCCGTTTGACCTTCCTCAACCCGTTGAGCGTGATGGAGATAGCGATCGAGCCCAACCAGGTCGAGAGTGCTGCCTCACCCCGGAACTCAGCCAGCCGACTGAAGGCCTTAATAAAGGTCTCCTGGGTGTAGTCCTGGGCTCGATCGAGATCGCCCGCCATGCGGTACACCAGTCGAAAGACGCGGTCGACATGCGCGTCGTATAGCGCGCGCTCTGCGCTGGGGTCTCCCGCGAGTACTCGGCCGATCAGCTCTTGGTCGCGCACTCGGCTCCGGATCGTAGGGTCAAGGCTTCGAACCGCATCTCTGACACGGCTGGGGGATAAAGGGTTGCTTGGGAGCGACCGGCGACTGGCAAGCAACCCTTCACCGACTCATGGCATCTCAAGCATACGAATGGAAGGGTAGTTCTGGTTCAGCCAATCATTAAATGAGAGGTGCCGGATGGTCCAGATGACTAAAAGGAAGCCCGTGAAGGTGCTCCGGGTCTTCGATAGGGAGGGACGGCCGATCGGGGAGGTGGTGCAGCCGAGATTGGATCCATTGGTGGGACGAGGGGCTGGAACGGTACTGCTGGTCCGCGGTGCGGCTGAGTCGCTACTTCCCTCCCAGCACTCTCTGCTGCGCGTCTAAGAGCTCCAGGCGGCGATTGATCACCGCCATCTCGGTCTTGGCCACCTCGATGCTGGATGCGGCCTGGTCCCCCTGAGCCTCAAGGGTCTGCTTCTCGAGCTCACCGATCACCCGGTCGAGGCTGGCGCCCCCGGCACCGCCTCCAGGCGTGCGGAGCCGTCCGGCTCGCCTCACTGCCAGCTGTAGCTCCAGCTGGAGGGACTTTGCGGTCAGTGCGGCAAGGTCAGCCCGGCTGATCTCGAACTCGATCTCCGCTCTCCGCAGCTCTTCCCGCCCCTTGAGTAGCTCGATCTCCCGCTCGGACGCCTTGCGCTCCGCTTCCATCCCGAGCCGGTCGGCCTCGCGGTTCTCCTTCTTGGCCGCGCTGATGCGCTCCTTGAGCCGTCCGATCTGAACCTTTTTGGACTCGATACTGGCCAGGGCGCCCAGGCGCATAGTCTCGGCCTGCCCGCGCCGGGTTTCGGCTTGGGTCTCCGCCTCGCTGGCGGCCTTAAGGTTCTTCTTGATGGTCACCGTATCGCGAGGTGGCACCAGCAGGAGAAAGCTGTCGAAGCCGGTCGGAGCGGCCGCTTGTGGAGCGACCTTCTTGGCGGCAACGGTCTTCTGGGCCGTCAGCACCCCTGGGGTAGCCAGGAGAACCAAGGCGAGCAGGACGGAGGGTATGGTCATACTGGCTAGTATCGGTCCGGTTTACCTGACCTTTAAGGCAGGCGGACCGCCGTCCGCCCAGGCGGCCCCGGTGCCTCCCCTCGGCCTCAACTAACTACTTGTCCTATCTAGGTTTCCAAGCCTAAAAGGGAGTTGCAGGCTGGTGACGATACCGACTATACTTCCGGGCTGGACGCTGCTCCAGCCACTACCGACCTAGCTCAGGACCACCATGACCGCACCCAATTCGCGCGAACGAATTCTGCCCCGGCTCATCGAAGAGGAGATGCAGCAGTCGTTCATCAACTACTCGATGAGCGTCATCGTCTCCCGGGCACTGCCCGATGTCAGGGACGGCCTCAAGCCAGTTCACCGCCGGATTCTGTACGCCATGAACGAGCTGGGCCTGGTACCCGGCCGGGGCTACAAGAAGTCCGCTACCGTGGTGGGCGACGTGCTGGGTAAGTACCACCCGCACGGTGACGGCTCGGTCTACGACGCGCTGGTTCGCATGGTGCAGCAGTTCTCCCTGCGATACCCGCTGGTGGACGGCCAGGGAAATTTCGGCTCGGTGGATGGCGACCCCGCGGCGGCGTACCGGTATACCGAAGCCCGGCTGACCCGCATCGCGATGACGATGCTGGAGGACATCGATAGGAATACCGTTGATTTCCAGCCGAATTTCGACGACCGGCTGCAAGAACCCACCGTTCTTCCCTCCAAGATCCCCAATCTCCTCGTCAACGGCTCCAGCGGCATCGCGGTGGGGATGGCCACGAATATTCCACCGCACAACCTGCGCGAGGTGGTGAAGGCAGTGCAGCTGCTGGTGGATAACCCCGACGCCACCATTGGTGAGCTCCGGAAGGTCATCAAGGGCCCTGACTTCCCCACCGGGGCCTACATCTACGGCCGGCAAGGGATCAAGGAGGCCTACGAGACCGGGCGTGGCCGCGTCATCATGCGGGCCAGGGCTCAAATCGAAGAGAAGGAGACCAGCGGCCGGTCTCAGATCGTGGTGACCGAGATTCCATATCAGGTCAACAAGGAGAACCTGGTCAAGGCGATCGCCGAGCTTGCCAGCGAGAAGAAGATTGAAGGGATCGTGAACATCAATGACGAATCCGACAAGGAGGGCATGCGGATCGTCATCGAGCTGAAGCGCGACACCATCCCCAACGTGGTGCTGAATCAGCTCTACAAACACACCCAGATGCAGACCACCTTCGGCGTGATCATGCTGGCGCTCACCAACGGCGCCCCCAAGGTCATGAATCTGAAGGAGCTGATCCAGCATTTCATCGAGCACCGGCACAAGGTCATCATCCGGCGCACTCAGTTCGATCTCGACGCGGCCAACGCGCGGGAGCACATCCTCGATGGCCTCAAGATCGCAGTCGACAACATCGACGAGGTCATCAAGATCATCCGGAAGTCGGAGGACACGCCCGAAGCGGATGCCAAGCTTCGCAAACGGTTCGGCTTCAGCGAAAAGCAGAGCGACGCAATCCTCAACATGCGGCTGGCCAAGCTGACCGGCCTCGAGATCGAGAAGCTGGACGCCGAGTTGAAGGAGGTCCGCGCAACGATCAAGGAGCTGAAGAGCATCCTGGCATCCAAGCCGAAGCGGATGGGGATCCTGAAGGAAGAGATGGACGAGGTGGCCCAAACGTTCGGGGACGACCGCCGGACTGAGATCGTGGCCGACCAGGGGGAGTTCACGGTCGAGGATCTCATCGCTGAAGAGGATATGGTGATCACCGTGTCCCACAGCGGCTACATCAAGCGGATCCCGATCACCACCTACAAGCGGCAGCGTCGCGGGGGACGCGGGCTGAACGGGGCCGACCTCAAGGCGGAGGATTGGGTCGAGCACCTCTTCATCGCGAGCACCCACGATTACGTGATGTTCTTCAGCAATCGGGGGCAGGTCTACTGGCTCAAGGTCCACGAAATCCCCCAGGCCGGACGCGCCGCTCGGGGCAAGCCAGTGATCAACTGCATCGCCATCAAGCCGGACGAGCAGATCGCCGCGCTGGTGCCGGTGCGGGAATTCAGCGACGAGCAGAGCCTTATTTTCGCCACCCGTCAGGGCACGGTGAAGAAGACGGTGCTCTCAGCGTATGGCCACGTGCGCGCGACGGGTATCTGTGGCATCAACATCGATAAGGACGACGAGCTCATCGATGTCCAGGTGTGCGATCAGAACAGCGACATCATCCTGGCCACCGGGGACGGGATGAGCATCCGGTTTCACCATAGCGATGTGCGCGACATGGGCCGGGCAACCACGGGCGTCAAGGGAATCGAGCTGGAGAAGGGCGATGAGGTGATCGGGATGGTGGTGGTCAGGCGCGATGCGAGCCTGCTCGTGGTCAGTGAGAAGGGTTACGGCAAGCGCTCGGAACTCGCCGACTACCGGGTGCAGAAGCGAGGCGGGAAGGGCATCATCACGCTGAAGAAGACCGACAAGACCGGCTCCATCGTGGCGCTCATGGAGGTCATCCCGGACGATGAGCTCATGATGATCACCAGGCATGGAGTGATCATCCGACTGCCCGTCGATGGTATTCGCGTCATCGGGCGCAACACCCAGGGTGTGAAGGTCATGAACCTGGATTCCGGCGATACCGTGGTAGACGTGGCCCGAGTGGTGAAGGAGGACGAGGGAGGAGCCGAAGAGGTGGCCGGTGGGGATGAAGCAGCTCCCACGGCGGTCCTGGAGTAAGGTTATGATTGGTCATGACATCCGCCGCCGACCGGTGGGCCGACCTCTCTTCTAGAACCGGGCCGAACCCGCGTGCCGCCGTACCGCTCGCAGCGTTGCGGAGCGCGGCCCGCGGTCTCGAGGGCGTGGCCGTCCGGACGCCTCTCGTCGACATGCCTGCACTGAGCGCGAGCCTCGGGTTCCCTGTGGCCGCCAAGTGCGAGCATCTACAGCCCGTCGGGGCCTTCAAGATCCGCGGTGCGTATACCGCGGTGTCCCGCATTCCTGCCGACCTGCGGGCACGCGGAGTGATAACCTATTCCAGCGGGAATCACGGTCAGGCGGTAGCCTTTGCCGCTCGCCTCCTCGGGACCCACGCCGTCGTGGTCATGCCCGAGCGGGCTCCGTCCATCAAGGTTGAGGGGGTCAGGCGTCAGGGGGGCGAGGTTGTCTTTGCGGGCAACAGCTCAGCCGAACGGCATGCATGCGCGGTGGCGCTGGCGGAGGAGCGTGGCCTGTCGATGGTCCCCCCGTACGAGAGCCTGGATGTCATTGCCGGCCAGGGAACCTGCGGCCTCGAGATCCTGGAAGGTCAGCCTGGAGTGGACACCATCCTGGTTCCCGTGGGCGGTGGCGGACTCATCGCCGGAATTGCCGCGGCTGTTGCCGCGCTCAAACCGTCGGTCAAGGTCATCGGCGTCGAGCCGATCGCCGCGGCCAAGCTGGCCGGGGCTCTCGCGGCCGGCCGGCCGACGAAACTGGAGCTGACCGCGAGTCTTGCCGACGGCCTTCTGCCGTTGTCGATCGGGGAGCTGCCATTCGCCGTGCTGTCCAATGTGGTTCGCGAGGCGGTCCAGGTGTCTGAGGACGAGATTGCAGCCGCGGTCCGTTACCTCTACGATGAACTCCAGCTTGTCACCGAGCCATCCGGCGCAGTGACGACGGCCGCCCTTCTCGCGGAGCACGTCCGCCCGACCGGCTCGACCGTGGTCGTGATCAGTGGCGGGAATGTCGATCCCGACCTTTTCCAGCGGCTGGTGAACCCTTCGACAAGCTCAGAGCCGACTTGATGACGGTTGCTCCCAAGATCCTCGTGGCGGACGACGACCAAGCGCTCTCCCGAACGCTATCCTGGATCCTGAAGGAGAACGGTTATGACGTTTTCACCGCCCCTGGCGGCGAACACCTCTTCGAGCACCTGACCGCCGAACAGTTCGACCTGCTTCTCCTCGACATCATGATGCCCAAAGTGGACGGCCTCCAGTTGCTGCAGCGGGTCAAGGCTGATCCTCGCTTCAAGGATCTGCCGGTGCTGATGATCTCCTCCATGCCGCCTGAAGAGGCCACGGTTCGCTCGCTTGGCCTCGGTGCCGCCGACTTCATTCCCAAACCATTTCGGGTGCGGGAGCTGCTGGCCCGGGTGAAGGCCCACCTCCGGGTCGGCCGGGAGCTCAACCAGGCTAAGGCGGAGGCCCGGTCGCGCTCCGAGATGATGGACATCATGCAGGAGGTGACCGCCTCGCTGAAGCCGGAGGAGATCTACGGCATCCTGGTCCGCCGGGTGGCACAGGGACTGAGCATCTCGCGCTGCTCGATCATCATGGCCAACCCGGGGGACGAAAGCGGCACGGTGGTGGCCGCCTTCGAGAACCCGATGCTGCACAACCTCCAGGTCGACCTCAAGCGCTACCCCGAGATCCGGCACGCCCTGGCGACGGGTGAAACCGTGTTGGTGCGTGACGTGCAGACCGACCCGCTCTACCGCGGGGTGCGACAGGAATGGGAGGCGGAGGGTCGTCCGGTGGAGACTCGGTCGGCGGTAGCGCTCCGGTTTGCGCTGAAGGAGCAGCCGGCCGGGGTCTTCTTCCTCCGCACCACCACCGAGGACGCGCCGCTCAACGAGCACGACGTGCAGTTCGCCGAGGAGGTGATCATCGCGGCGGTGGCGGCTCTCGAGCGGGCGTACGACCTGGAGAATGCTGTTCTGGGTCAGGAGCAGATGCGGCATCTGGCCGAGACCGACCCGCTGACCAACTGCTTCAACCGGCGGGCGCTCATGGAAAAGCTGGAGCAGGAGATGGACCGCGCCGCCCGGTACGCCACCATGTTGACCGGCATGATGGTGGACATCGACAACTTCAAGCAGATCAACGATACCTACGGCCACCTGGTGGGCGACCGGGTCTTGAAACAGCTGGCCAACCTGTTGAAACGGGAGCAGCGGTCGGTCGATATTGTCGCCCGTTATGGCGGCGAGGAGTTCGTCGTGCTGCTTCCCGAAACGACAAATGCGGAGTCCCGGAACTTCGCCGAGCGCATTCTCAGGCGGGTGTCGACCCATGATTTCGGCGAACCGGGTCGGCCGGTGCGGGTTACCATCAGCATCGGGATCGCTTCCTATCCCGACGAGCGGGTAAGCGACGGGGAATCCCTCCTCCGCCTGGCCGACACTCACCTCTACCGTGCCAAGAGCGATGGCCGAAACCGGTTCCGCGATTGAGTAACCGCCGCTGCCCGCGGTGTCAGACCACATACGACGCTCCCGCCCGATTCTGTGTGAAGGACGGATCGCTCCTGGTGGAAGGGGCACCCGAGGCGGAAGGGCGTAGAGACGGTAGGGCGGTGGATACCGGAGATCTTACCGCCGTCCCGCCCGACCGCCTGACCGCCTCGATTGCGAGCCTGACCGGGCAGACCCTCGACCAGCGCTACCGAATCAACCGGAAGCTGGGCGAAGGAGGGATGTCGTACGTCTACGAGGCGCAGGAAATCGAGACCGGCAGGTCGGTGGCCGTCAAGATTCTGATACCCCGGCTTTCGCGAGACCCGGCGTCCGTCGAGCGTCTCCGCCGGGAAGCCACCATCGCCACCCGACTCAACCATCCCAATGTCTGCCCGATCCTTCGCCTGGGAGAGACGTCCGAGGGGTTGCTCTATCTGGTCATGCCATACCTCGAAGGCGAGCCGCTCAGCGAGCACGAGACTCGCCGGGGCGCCTTCCCGGTGGCTGAAGGGATTCCCCTGCTGGTCCAGGTTTGCCAGGGCCTAGGCCACGCTCACGAGCTCCAGATCATTCACCGAGATCTCAAGCCCGAGAACGTCATGCTGGTACCCGATGCCCAGGCGCCCACCGGCTTCCGCGCCGTGGTGATGGATTTCGGCCTGGCCAAGGAACGCCGGGCCGGTCCGGACGTGGTGAAGCTGACCGCGACCGGGATCGTGTTGGGAACTCCGGAGTTCATGAGTCCCGAGCAGATCCGGGGCAAGCCACTCGATGGCCGAAGCGACGTGTACGCCCTCGCAATCCTGGCTTTCGAGCTGTTCACCGCACAGCTCCCGTTCACCGGGAAGAGCGCGCAGGAGACCATGATCGCCCGGCTCCGTGGCGCCCCGCTTCCCCTTCGGGCCGTCCGTGGTGACCTGCCAGCCAAGCTGGAGGCTGTCATTACGAAGGCTCTGTCCGTAAATCCGGCCGAACGGCATGCATCCATGACGGAGCTGGCACACGCGTTGGAGGCTTCTACCAGCACCGGAGTGCTGGGAAGGCTGTTCGGGAGGTAAGCGGGGAAGCGAAAGTCCGCCGCGTGACCGGGAACACTGCTTCCCTCGGGACCTGGCCGTTTAATTCAGGGGGTTAGCCTTACCCCACGTTCGAGGGCGGCCTATGAGACCCGTTCAACTCTTTGCCTTGGCATTCATCCTGTCCGCCTGCGGGCGCGAAACCCCCGAAACCGGCGCCCGCGGCACGGCGTCGGCCTCCCCCTATACCGCTGATTCCAAGGACCGTGCCCGTGAGGACGGCCTTGAAGGCACCAACAGCGGCTCTGAGCTGGAGGCGCCCCGCTTGATTCCCGCAGTGAGAAACCAGCTGGACCTGATGAGCAGTGGCTCCCCCACCAGCACCGAAAACGTGACAGCCTACAAGAACCTGGTAAGCGACCTGGTCACCTCGATGCAGGCGGACCTGTACCGGGTGGGCTTCGCGGACTCGGGACAGTTCAGAGCGTTGACCGACTCAGTTCTTGATGATCTCGGGGGCGGCAGCGGAACATCCGCCACCGGCCCTGCGCCATCACAGATGAAGCAACACGTGGCACGAGTGCGGCGACTGCTCGATTCCTATCAGCAGACGATGAAGGGCGCGGCGAATAAGCTTTAAGGGTCCGCCGGTCCGTAAACCTACGGACCGCACATCCGGAGCTCTGCGGATTGAACCCCAGACCACCGGCACCTAGCCTTGTACGTGCTTCCGAACACCTCCTTCCATCTCATTGGCGTGAGCCATCATATGGCCAGCCTCGAGGAGCGCGAGCCGTTTGCGTTCACTCCGGCCGAAACCGCAGTGCTGCTCGAAGACCAGCTCAAGGCGGGCCGCTCATCGCTTTTGCTTTCCACCTGCAACCGCTGCGAGCTCTACTGGGCGGGCGATGAGGATCTGGAGCCCTGGTTTCGCCGGGTCGCAAAGGGGCGCGGCGCGGCTTCCTCGCTCCAGCTCATCAGGTACGATGGCCTCGAGGCCGTGCGTCACCTGTTCAGGGTTACAGCGGGTTTGGATTCGCAGATCCTGGGAGAAACCGAGGTACTTGGACAGGTGCGGCGAGCCTTTGATGCAGCCCGCGCCGCTGGCACCACAACCAGGGAGATGGATCAGATCCTGTCGGCGGCACTCGCGGCTGGACGGCGAGTGCGTTGCGAGACTTTCCTCGGCCGCCATCCGGCCTCGGTGAGCTCGGCGGCCGTTGACGTCATCGCAGAACGCTGGGGAAAGATCGGATCGCGGGAAGTGGTCGTCCTCGGTGCCGGCGAGGCAGCAGAGGGAGCGCTCCGGGCCCTTCACGAGCTGGGAGCGTCGCGCGTCATCCTCCTGAGCCGGCGGCCCGGCCGCACCCAGGTCCTGGCGGAGGCGTGGGGGGCGGCGAGCGGAACCTGGGAAGAGTTGGCCCCGAAGCTCGAGACGGCGGATCTCCTGCTGGTGGCCACTGGAGGCTCACGGCCCGTGGTATCAGCCGCCCAGCTCTCGCAGGCGGTTGCTACCCGGCCGGATCGAGATCTCTTCGTGATGGATCTCTCGGTGCCCCGCAATGTGGATCCCGCCGCCCGGGAGATTGCCGGGGTCCAGCTCTTTGATCTCGATGACCTTCAACGCCTTTGCTGCCCCGCGGCAGGCGCCGCGTCGATCGCCCTGGACGATGCCCACCAGGTGATCGAGGATGAGCTGGCGAGACTGGGTGTCACGCTGCGCGGGAAGGTAGTGGCCGGCAAGCTCGCCGATCTGCACCGGCTGGGTGTCGAGTTGGCCGAGCAGGAATCCGCCTGGGCACTCGCCCGGCTGGAGTCGCTGTCGGAATCGGATCGGGAAGTGGTGCGTGAAATGGCGGACCGCCTGGTGCGCCGAGTGCTGTACCCCGTCAGCCGAGACCTTCGGCAGAATGAGTCGGGAGCTGGGAGCCACGACTTACCGGGTTGAGAATGTTGCGGCATTGGGGATTGGTGCATCCCGCGCAACGGGTGAGATACTGACTGCTGTGGGGTAGCCCCGTGGCGAGGTGCTCCCTCACGATCTGAGCCAGCCCGTCGAGGAACAGCGGCCGGTCGTTCAGCGCCGGCGCCCGCTTGTAGTGTTGGATCCCCGCCTGATGTGCCACCTCACCGTACTCCCGATCGAGCTCGGACAGCGTCTCGATGTGATCGCTGGTAAAGGCGATGGGGACGACGAGAACATGCTTGTGTCCCCGGCCACCCAGGCGGCGGAGCACCTGCTCAGTGCTGGGCCCGAGCCAGCGCACCGGCCCCACGTCGGATTGATAGGCCAGGATATAAGGGTTCAACCGTCCCAACTGCTCGACCACTCGCTGGACGCTCGCTCCTACCTCCTGAGGATAGGCATCTCCCCGGTCGATCACGTCGAGCGGAAGCGAGTGGGCGCTGAAAAGGATCAGTACTTTATCCCGATCGGCCGCCTCGAACTGCTGCATCCCCTCCCGCACGGTCTCGGTCATCGCATCGACGAAGCCGTGGTGAACCGGCCAGCGGTCGATGACGCTCCATTCGAAGGCATGGCGCAGCCCGGTGCGCGCAGCCGCCCGCCACAGCTCATTGAGGCTCGATCCCGTGGTACTGCAGGAGAACTGGGGGTACTGGGTGAAGGCTACCGCGCGCTCGACGCCATCCGCCTTCATGGCGCGCAGGGCATCATCGCTCTTGGGCTGGGCGTAGCGGAAGGCCACGTAGAACTTGTGGGGTGCGGTCTCCGGGGAGATCCGGTCCAATCGGGAGACCATGCCGCGCCCCTGCGCTTCGGTATAGCGCAAGATCGGGGAACCGCCCCCTATACTCGCGTAGAGTTTCCGAACCTTTGGGGTTCGGCGGCGAGCGATGAACGGGCCGAGCCAGCGTTGAAACGGGAGCTGAATGATCTCCCGGTCGGCGAACAGCTCGAGTAGAAACGGCTCAACATCGTCGAGCGTGGCCGGGCCGCCAAGATTCATCATGACGATGCCGGTCTTGACCCTCGGGCCAACGGAGCCCGCTCCAGCGGGGCGGGGCGGTGAGCTCGGTTTGACGTCGGTCATGGTCCAAAGATAATCATGGCCCGGCCCGGCCTTCTCCGATGAGTCCGGCTCCGAGGGCAAATCGGGTGAGCTCGGCGACGGTGCGGATCTGAAGTTTGCGCATCAGGCTCTCCCGGTGGGTTTCCACCGTCCGGTGGCTGATGCCGAGCTCCGAGGCAATCTCCTTGTTCGTCCTCCCCTGAGCTACCCCAAGGAGTACCTCGCGCTCGCGTGCCGTCAGTTGTGACAGTGTGCCGGCATGAGTCTCGTGCTCGCCCCTCAGTGCTTCGCGTAGCCGGCTGGCGATCGGCGGGCTGAAATACGACTCTCCCCCGCAGACCGTGCGGATGGCGTTCCGAAGCTCAGTGGCCGCTGTGTCCTTCAACAGATAGCCATGGGCGCCGGCCCGCACGCTCTCCAGCACGTATTCGGCGTTGTCATGCATACTCAGGATCAGAACCCGCAGCTCGGGTGTGCTCTCCCGCAATCGGGCCGCCAATTGAAGACCGGACTCTCCGGGCATGGAGATATCCAGGACAACGACATCAGGCTTCAGCTGTGAGCTGAGGGCGAGGGCCTCGGCGGCTGTGGCTGCCTCACCCACCACTTCGAAGCCGGCTTCGCTCTCAAGCACATGCCGAATTCCAGTGCGCACGATCATGTGATCATCGGCTACCAGCACCCGTATGGACCGGGTCACGAATGCGCAACGTCGGGAGTGGGAACCAGCACTTCGAGGAGTGCCCCTGCGCCGGCTCGACCGCGCAGGCGCACGGTGCCACCCAGTGCGGTGATCCGTTCGCGCATGCCCGCCAGGCCCATGTGGCCCTGGAGCTCGAATCCTTCCGGAGCGATGCCGGCCGGCAATCCGCGCCCGTCGTCGCTCACCTGAAGCAACACTCCCTCACGGTTGATGGAGATGCCGATGTCAACCGTGCGGGCATTGGCATGCCGCAGGACGTTGGAGAGCGCCTCTTGCAAGGCCCGGAAGAGAGCAAGCTCTGCCTCTCTCGACAGCGGTGGAAGGGCCGAGGGAACGGCGAGCCCGGTTCGGATCCCGCTGCGGTCACCGAAGTCAGCCACGAGAGAGCGCAATGCGGGCAGCAGCCCCAGATCGTCCAACAGGGACGGTCGGAGGTCGTTGGTGACGCTTCGGATGCTCCGGATGCCGGTATCGATCAGCGTCAGCACGTGGTCCAGCCGGCGGGCCTGGCCCGGCTCAGCCGTGTCGCGCACCACGCCGAGCTCCATCTTCACCGCCGAAAAGACCTGTGCGGTTTCGTCGTGCAGCTCGCGTGAGAGGCGGCGACGCTCCTCCTCATGCTGTTCGATCATACGGGCGGAGAGTCGTGCCAGCTCCACCGTGCGGGTCTCGAGCCGGCTGTAGAGATCGGCGTTTTCCAGGGCGGCTCCGACTTGATGGCCAAGAGCAAGGAGGAAGCTGTCATCCAGAGCCGTGAATGGGTCGCGGGCATGTCCCACCAGCACCAGCGCGGCCACCACACCCTGGTCCCGCAGGATGGGAAGGAGTGCGGCATAGGCGTACGCCGATCCACCTGGCGCGGGGTCGGTCCAATTGCCACTGAACTGCGGCCGTCCCGTCTGGATCACCCGGGCCAGCAGCGCGGCGCCCGAGGTGGGGATAGGGCTCTCGGGCCAGTTTGAGCATGCGCCGGCCCCGCGGACAAATCGGCCGCCTCCGGTACCTACCACGTAGAGCGCACTGCCCCGAACCGCCGGCAGCGTCAGGGGCCGGGCCAGGAGCGCGTCAAGCACATCCTGCTCCCGGCCGGCGCGCTGCAGGTCTCCAGAGAGAGCCGATAGCGCTGCGAGGCCCCGGCGCAGGTCGTCCAGGACGAGCAGCAGGATCCCCGCGCCCACGGCTAGCGCCAGCAGGATGTCGAGGTAGTATCCCCACGGCGCCCATGCGCCGCGGGCACGAAGGAATGGGTAGTCGAGGTGGTGAAGTCCCCAGAGCCCGAAGGACACCGCCAGAAGTGTGGCCCCGCTGGAGGGAACCGTCCGGCGGTACCGGAAGAACACCCAGCCGGTCCACAGGGTCGCCAAGCTGAGGAAAAGGACGGCTGGACCTGCGGCCCAGAGGAAATGGTTCAGGCGGTAGATGGCAATGTACGACCACACGGGTGGAAACAGCACCAGCGCCAGATAGCGCCGGCGCCAGCGAATCTGTTGGGAGAAGACCAGCGCGGCGTAGAGCAATGCCAGCGCCGTCCAGCCAGTGACCACCTGGTGCCAATAGAGCCAGCTCCAGTCTGATGAGAGCAGGAAACTGGTGATCGCGACGATCCGTAAGAGGTACAGTCCCCATGCAACGGCCCACCAGCCGAAGTACGGCTTCCGGTAACGGACAAAAAGGAAGGCGCACAGGGCGGCCAGCCCGGCTGTAATCGCCGCCTGTAGCAGGGCCGCGTCGAGCTCGATCGCGCTGGCCGGCGGAAGGATCGCTTGCATGCTGCGAAACAAACGAGAAGAATCAAGCCTGCGCAACAGCCCGTACTCTACCGGAGGTTGGCATGACCCCTTGGTTCCGCCGCTCCATTTTCGCCGGCCTGACGCTCCTCGGCTCTTGCCGGTCTCAGGAGGCCGCGCGCCCCGCTCGCGAGTGGGACCGGTTCGTCTCGGGGTTCATCGAGACCTACTTCGCGGCCAACCCCCTGTTTGCGGTCTACCAGGGCCGGCACGACTTCGACGGCCGCTTTCCCGACTGGAGCGATGCCGGGCTCATCGGCTGGACCCGCAGGCTCCACCAGGTGCGCGACAGTGCGGCGGCGTTTCCGATCGACAGTAGCGATGCACCGCGGGAATTGGAGCGGGAATACCTTCTGGCGGTGCTGGATCGGGACCTGTTCTGGCAGGAGCGGGCCGATTGGCCCCGACGGAATCCAACCTGGTATGCCGATCAGATCGACCCCAACGTCTATCTGACCCGTCCCTACGCGCCGCTTGCCGAGCGCATGCGAGCCTACACTCGCTGGGCCAGATCGCTGCCGAAGGCCCTGGGTCAGATGCGGGCCAACCTGCAGACGCCGATGCCCCGGACCTACGCGGACATAGGACGGGGGCGGCTCGGGGGGATGGTGAGTTACCTGGAGCAGGATGTGCCGATGGCCTTCGATTCCGTCAGGGACTCGGTTACGCGAAGAGACTTTGCCTCAGCCAACGCCGCGGCGGTGCTCGCCCTGAAGGAAATGGACGCCTGGCTGGCAACCGAACAGAAGCGGGGGACCAGCGGCTTTGCCATCGGACCTGAGCTCTTCCGGGACATGCTGAGGTCTACCGAAAGGGTCGAGGTCTCGCTCGACACGCTGGAGGCACGGGGCCGGGCCGACCTGGAGCGCAACTTGGAGGAGCTCACGAGTGCCTGCCATGAGTACGCTCCGGGCGCTTCCCTGCGCAGATGCATGGAACGAATGAATGCCCACAAGCCAACCGGCGGAGCAGTGGCCGGAGCTCGATCGCAGCTCGATACACTGGAGCAGTTCGTGCGAGCGGCTGACATCGTTTCGGTGCCGGGCAGGGAGCGGGCGTTGGTGCATGAGGCCCCGCCGTACCAACGCTTCAATTTTGCCTATATCGATATTCCCGGGCCGTATGAGAAAAATATTCCTTCCATCTACTACATAGCTCCGCCGGACCCCGCCTGGTCTGCGGCAGAACAGGCGGCCTATGTGCCCGGGGTGGCGGATCTGCTGTTCACCAGCGTACACGAGGTCTGGCCCGGGCACTTCCTCAACTTTCTTCATTCGAACAGGGCCAAATCCAGGTTCGGCCAGGTCTTCGTCGGTTACGCCTTTGCCGAGGGCTGGGCCCACTACGCCGAGGAGATGATGTGGGAGGCCGGCTTGGGCCAGGGAGATCCGGAAGTCCACATCGGTCAACTCTCCAATGCTCTCCTTCGCAACGTGCGGTTCCTGTCGGCAATCGGGCTTCACACCAAGGGGATGACAGTTGAGGAGTCGGAGAGAATGTTCCGGGAGCAGGCGTTACAGGACCCCGGCAATTCGAGGCAGCAAGCGGCACGGGGCACGTATGACCCCGCATACCTGAATTACACCATGGGCAAGTTGATGATCCGAAAGCTGCGAGAGGACTGGACCCAGGCTCGGGGCGGCCAGGAGGCCTGGAAGCGCTTCCACGACGGCTTCCTGTCTTATGGAGGGCCACCGATTCCGCTGGTCCGACGAGCCATGCTGGGAAAGGACGGAGGGCCAGCTTTGTAGGCCCAGTGCGATGGGTGAGCCTGGGCTCCGCCGGTCACCACCCACCGGCGCCGCACCACCATCAATGCTTGTGCTGGCGGCACTCCGGCGTGCAGCTCGTTGTAAAAGGCCTGCATGAAGTCGGCTGTGCGGATCCAGAACTAGTCGACCGTGGCGGGGTAGTCGTACGCGTAGGAAGGCTCGCCCAGCCGCCCGAGGACCCCGTCAGGGTCGTTAAGAACGGCTCCCAGCACTCGCCCGCCGGCGGATACCACCCGCTGGCGCGCGAGCTCCGCCGCTCGCCGATCCGTCTGACCCGCTCTCACCACCATTATCACCCCGTCTGCCGATGCGGCGAGCGTCGCGGCATCGGCGCTGACCAGGACCGGCGGGGTATCGAGCAGGATCACATCAAAATCCACCCGAAGCTGCTTCAACAGTCCACGCAGGGTCGCCGGCTCCAGCAACTCCGGCGTCTGGTGCGCGTCTGCTCCGCAGGGTAGCAATGAGAGTCGCTCGATGCCTGTTCCGCGTATTGCTGCCAGGCGGTGATTCACCGCCGCGGGCAGCGGGGAGTCGGCAGAGCCGGAGCGCAGCAGGTCCATCAGTCCTGGAGACCGGGAAGCCCGGAACACCCGGTGCAGCCGGGGCCGATGGATGTCACAATCCACTAGTAGGACTCGGGCTCCTCCCCGGGCGAACGTGACCGCCAGGTTGGTGGCGATCAGCGTCTTGCCCTCCTGAGGGGCGGCACTGGTCACCACCATCGTGCAGGGACCTTCGCCCCAGGAGAAGGCCAGCGTGATCCGCAACATCCGGAACGCTTCCGCCTCATTGGAGAGTGTTCCGGGCGGCGAGAACAGGACCTCCGGGGAAAAGCCGTTCCCGTTGCCGTTGCTCCCCTTCCCATCGTGGCCGATCCCCGCCAGGAGCCTCGGCATGGCGACACCAGCGTGGGTGAGACCTTGGATCCGCGGAATGATTCCCAGCTCCGTAGTTCCGGTCATATCGTGCAGTTCCTTCGGACGCCTGACTGCGCTGTTGGCAACGTCTGCCAGCACCGTGGCCGCGCCTCCAAGCAGCATACCGAAGAGGAGTCCGAGGATCAGCGCGCCTGATAGGGGAACACCGGTTGGGCGATAGGGAAGAGGGGCGAAGTCGAGGATCTCGATGTCGGCGGCGCCAAGCGCCTCCGAGATGCGTGCCTTCTGGTATGCCTGACGAAGGGCGTCAGTGGTGGTCCGCAATACCTCGACCCGGCGATCCAGGGTTGCCTCAACTGCCTGTTGAGCCGGTAAGCCCTGGATCGACCGAGCGCCGCTCTTCTGTTGATCCGACAGGACAGCGATGCGCGAGTCCAGCGCCGCGATGCGAGCCCTGATCGCCGAGGTCAATTGATTCTGGGTCGTCTCGAGCAAGGTGGTCAGCTGCACCACATCAGGATTTGTGGCCCGGCTCCGCCAGGGGCCGGTGGTCAGCGAGTCGAGCCGGCCGCGATAATCGATCAGGCGGCGCTGAAGCTGGCTCAGGGTCGAGTCAGACGCCACCTCGGGTGAGAACGCCAGCGCCTGGAACGCGGCGTCTGGTTCATCCGGTCCAGTTCGCCTGGCACGCTGCAGCAGCGCGGCCAGCACCCGGCGATCGGCCATCAGCTCTCCCCGCCGTGTTCCCCGTGCCGCCGCGCCGGCCTGCTCGGTGGAGAGGTTGTCCTTCGAGCTTCCCATCTGCTGGGTGCCGCGGAAGGCGCTGAGCTCCGCTTCAGCCAGGACCAGCATCGAGTCGGTAACCCGCAGCTGATCGGCCAGAAACTCCCGTCGCCGGCCCGACTGTTCCTGGGCCGAATGACCATTCGCCACCTGAAAGAGCCGGGCGAGATGATTGGCGAACTGCTGGGCGCGGGCAGGATCGGAGTCGACATATTTGACATCGATCACGTCGGTGCCAGGCCGCGGTACCACCTTCAGCCGCTCGAGCGCGTTGTCGATCGCAACGTCGCGCGACTGCACCACGGCAATGGTGTAGCCTACGGGCGGAACCTCGGGCACCGTTACCCCGATCGGCCCGAGACGCAGGCGTTCTCCGAACCCGGCATCTGCCTCGCCGCCACGGGAGCGGGCGAATACGCCGTAGTTCGAGAACTGAAAGAGGAGCGTATCGACTGGAGCGCCGGCTGCTACGGTCACCTGCCGAAATGCGCCACTCGGAAAGCGCCGACCGATGAGTGGGGCACCCGGGGTGTAGTGTGCGACGGGTTGTAGCCGGAGACCGAGGGAGTCGACTACGGCGCCGACCAGCGTTCGGCTGGAGAGGACCTGTACTGCCGACAGCAGGGGGTCGGCCTGGCGGTCCTGCGGCTCGGGGGCGTTCTCCACTCCGCTTGTGACGATGCGGCGCTCACCGGCGATCCGGATCACCGATCGGGCCCCATATTGCGCCGGGGTCCGCATGACCAGGAGAGCCGTGACGGCCAGGGTCAATCCTGTCACCACGAGGAACAGGGCGAGGTTCTCGCGGACGGCGCGGAGCAGATGGGACGGGGTGATGCCGTCGCCCTGGAGGGCGGGGTCCGTCATTGCCGGAGTCGGGGAGCTGGGCCTCGGGTCCGCGGCGGAATAATCCTGGGAGCGAGTTCCGGAGCGGCGGTCACGCATCGTGTGGACTCTCAGTTAGAGATGTCGGGCGGATCCCACAACAACCGGGACCGTATGGCCAGGGTCGGCTACATCGAGAACTGCAAGTCCTTGCACTCTCGGATGCTCCATGTCACGTGATATGTTGTTTCCCAGAGGCGATCACTCGAATCCAATGGCGCCGTTCCCTTGGGAGGCTGAAGCCAGAATGGCCATCAAACATTGGGCGACTCTCATTGCATCGCTCATGCCGCTGACATGCTCCGATCCGGCACCGCCGGCGTCGGTCACCTCCTCCGATTCGGGGCCGTGGTCGGCGTCGGTCACCTTTACGCCGGAGCGCTATTACGTGGCTCCCGGGGGGTCGGATACCAATCCCGGGAGCGCCGGCTCCCCCTTCAGAACCCTACAGAAGGCTGCCGAGGTGGCAGGACCGGGAGACACGGTCGTGGTGCGGCCAGGCACCTATACCGGCGGCAGCCGCATGGTCTCGCTTAGCCGAGGGGGTGCGCCCGGCAACCCTATCACCTTCCTTTCGGAGCGGCGCTGGGGCGCCATTCTGGATGGCCGGGATCGGAGTCTCGTGGCGTGGTACTTCGACGCCGGCGTCAGCTACATCAGGGTCGAGGGGTTCGAGATCCGGAGCCTTCGGGAGCATGGATTCGACTTTTATGGCGGCGGCGTGCACGACATCACCATCGCACGAAACCACGTGCATCATGTCGGGCGGTACTGCACCGATACGAACAATGGCCGAACCGGCGCCTCTCTCGGAGCCGGCGCCCGCCGGGTGACCTTCGACGGAAATGTCTGGCATCATATCGGCCGGTTCGCGCTTGGGGAGCAGGGCTGTTCCCCACGAACCGGGTACTACAAGAACCACGATCATGGTATCTATGTGGCGGATGCCGATGGAGTCACAATCAAGAACAACATCTTCTACGGGTTCGGACGCGGCTGGGCGGTCCACCGCTATTCGTCACGCAACGCCGTCACTCGCGGCCTCACCATCGTCAACAACACATTCGCGGGACAGAACCCCTATCGTGAGGGTCAGATCATTCTGGCCAGCCCCACCGAGGGCCTCAAGATCGAGAACAACATCTTTCATGGCCCGAACACCGCCGCGCTCTACTTCGAGAACCTGCGATTTCCCGGCGCCTCGGTGCGGCACAATATGGTTTCCGGGGGTGTCATGAAGGTGGGCAGGCCTCTGGGCGTGACCTTCTCCCGGAACTGGGAGAGAACCGACCCCAGGCTGAGGGAATTTCCCGATTTCAGGTTGCGGTACGATAGCCCGGCGATCGATGCCGGACTCCCGCTGGCAGAGGTGCCGGTGGATGCGGATGGTGTAACACGTCCGCGGGGTGCCGGGTACGATCTCGGGGCCTACGAGCGCTAGTTCACATCGAATGCACGCATCCACATTTCAAGTGCCAGGACCCGAAAGAGGCTGCCATACGCTTCGGGGTTGGCGGAGGCGGCCGCGGGAGATCGGTACCACTGGCGTAGTGGCTCGGGATCCACGAACCGCTCGCATCGGAGGCTGCCTTCGATAAGCTCGGTCACCATCGGCCGCAGCTCGCCATCCAGCCAGCGGCTGTCGGGCGCCGCAAATCCCAGCTTGGTCCGTCGGAGCCGCACCGCCTCCGGCATGAGGCCTCGGGTAGCTTCCCGGACGGCGAATTTGCTGACCCCGCCCTGAATCTTCAGATGATCCGGCAGAGACAGGCCGTACTCGACCAGCTTGTGGTCGAGCAATGGCACCCTGGCCTCGATGGAGAATGCCATCGACGAACGGTCTTCCATTCGGAGCAGCAGTGGGAGCGTGTCTACCAGGATGTCTTCCACCTGAACCGCCTGCATGGTAGTCCAGCCATCCGGCCGCGACCCACCGGTCGCATGCTTCCACCACCGGGTGGCCGGGGTGCTCTCATGGTCGATGGCGCTGTCCCAATCGGCCCGGAGCACCCGCTGGAGCAGGGTGTCTACGCCGAGCAGGGAACGCAGCCGGTTTGGGAGGTAGCGATATCCTTTCCTCACGTCGAGCAGATACAGATCCCGCTGTAATACACTGGCCCATGCCTCCCGGGCCATGGTGCCGACTCGGCCAGTCCGAGCGAGCGAAGCGAGATAGGCGTAGCGGAACTTGGCGTAGCCACCGAACACCTCGTCGCCTCCCTGCCCATCGAGCAACACCTTCACCCCCGCCTCCCTGGCGGCCCGCATGACCCGCCATTGGGCGTAAAAGCTCAGGCTGGAAAACGGCATGTCCTGGTGCCACGCCATCCGGCCGAAGGACTCCCAGAAATCCGAAGCAGACGGGAAGACCAGATGAGGCGTGGCCCCGGCCGAGTTGGCCACCTGGAGTGCGTATTCCCGTTCGTCCAGCTCGGCATACTCATAACACGAGGTAAAGGTGTTGAACTCATCGCCCAGCGCGGACGCCTCAGATGGCTGCTCCCGCCAGATCTTGCCTATCAGTCCCACCACTGCGGAGGAATCGAGCCCTCCACTGAGACAGCTGCCCGCGCGCACGTCGCTGATCAGGTGGGAACGGGTGGTGGCCACCAGCATATCTCGCAGCGTAGCTACCCTGGTGCTGTCTTCCACACCGAGGTTGAGAGGTCCCGGAACTGGCTTCCAATAACACCAGCGGGTAACCTTGCGGCTGTTAACGTCGATCGTCAGGGCATGCGCGGCCGGCAGTGCAATCACGTCCCGGAAGATGGTGCGCTCGCGGAAGTCGCAGTTGCCGTGCATCAGGAACCCGAGCACGGCCTCGTCGTCCGCCGCAGCCCTCAGGCCGGGAAATGGAAGCAGGCCCTTGATCTCCGACGCAAAGATGAAGTGGTCCTCAGGGGTGGCGTAGTAGAACGGCTTGATGCCGAGCCGGTCCCGGGCGCAGAATAGCCGGCCACGGGCACCATCCCAGATCGCGAAAGCGAACATCCCATCCAGCCGCTGGAGACACTCCTCGCCCCACTCGAGGTAGCTCTGGAGGAGAACCTCGGTGTCGGTGCGGGTGCTGAAGTAGCGGCCCCGACTTTCGAGCTCCGAGCGGAGCTCCTGGTGATTGTAGATCTCGCCGTTGAATACGATCCAGGCGCCGCTGGCCCCGGCCGACATCGGCTGCAGCCCACGGTCTGAGAGATCCAGGATTGCCAGCCGGCGGTGGCCCAGGGCGACGCGAGCCGGGGGGGTGGAGCGTTCCTGGCTGGTGTTCCTAAGGAAGGCGGAACAGTAGCCGTTGGACTCGGGCCAACTTACGATGAAGCCCTCGCCGTCCGGGCCCCGGTGGGCCTGCACGTCGTTCATCCGCTGCAAGACGCGAAGGTCCACCGGGCGTCCGTTCAGAGCCACTATGCCTGTAATACCGCACATCCGGTTATACCCCGCTGCCCATTAGGTCGAGGTCGGGTCGCTTGGCCAGAGACTTCGATTGAGGAAGGACCGATCGATAGATGTCGATCAAGCGCTCGGTGAGGAAGCGCTCGTCGAGGTCCTGCACCGCCGCACGGCCCTCGCTCCGTCCGCCATGCCGGAGGACCCGCTCCAGCGCCGCCGCAATGGTGTCGGGCCGGTCGTCTCGACAGAGCTCGCAGCCTTTCACCCCCTCGAGGCGCAAGGCAACATCTCCCACGCCTACTGAAACCACAGGCAGGTTACAGGCCAGCGCCTCCTTGACGGCGTTGGGCGAGCCTTCCTGCATCGACGTAAACACCATCGCGTCGCAGGCGTTGAGAAGGGAGACAATTTCGTGGTGCGGCTTTCCCCAGCCTACCAGCAACTGGGTGGGTATCGACCGGTTTACGATGGCGACGGCTTCCTGCGCCAGCGCGTAGCGCTTCCGGGCCAGATCGGGGTTGCCCACGAACGCGACCATCTTGCTCTCGAGCGGGAGCCCCAGCCTGGCACGTGCCGGTTCCTGAGGCTCGGGTCGGAACTGATCGAGGTCGAGCCCGGATGGGATAACGTGGGCGTCAACCGAAGGAGGCAGATGCCGCTTCATGTGGGCCGACACCACAATCGCCGCGTCGGCCTGGCGCGAGACGGTTCTGGAAACCAACCGCAGCAGCCATCCCGCCGGGATATAGCGGCCGTTCTCCCCGATGATCCCCTCGAGGTCGTCACCGCGAAACGTCACCACCAGAGGAATCCGCTTGGGTAAAGCGGTAAGCCCACTCTGGCCGAACTGTGCATGCACCAGATCGTAAGAGCCGTGCCGAAGGCGGCGCTGTACCTCCCGCCACGCTGCCGCGTAGTTCCCCAGCCGGCGTGAACCGCGAAACGGGAAGAGGTCGACGTCGACTCCCGCCCGCCGGAGGAACTCGGCCTGCCGGGCGACGAATACCGCCGGTCCCCCCCAGCTGTTCCACAGCCAGTCGCTGGTGACCATCAGTACCTTGAGGTTACTGGTCACGTGGCCATTCCGAGTCGTAAGCCATGTCCTCACCTACCGGGAAAAGCCGATTTCGCGCGCTTTCGGAAGACCGCGGGCGAGAACGTGGTCGTAGATGCCGCGGATGAACCCCAATCCGTAGCTGAAGTGGAGCGTCGGGAACACGGCCGCCAGGGCCAGTCCGCAGCGCAGATCGGAGCCGGTGGCGGCGGCGGAGCAGACGAGCACGAAGCCGCCGTAGATGGCCGTGATGACAGCAAAGGCCGCGCCCGCTCCCGGTACCCACGTGCTGAGCGAAGCCGAGCCGAGGAGCGTGGCGATCAGCATCGACGGCACCAGCTGCCGCACGGTCATGACCCGGCCAAGTTTGCGGGCCACCAGCGGCTTGAAGTACCCGTACTGGTAGTACATGCTGGCGACCTGACCGAACGAGCGGCGGGCAAAGTACCGGCAGGTAACCTCCGGCAGCAACAGAATCCGTCCGCCGCTAGCTATCAGTCTGAAGTTGAGCTCGTCGTCCTGGTTTCTGACCAGCTCCTCGTCGAATAGGCCGATGCGGTCGAAGGTCTCCCGTCGGTAACAGCCGAAGGGAACCGTGTCCACTTCCCGGCGCTGACGGGTCCCGGTGCGGAAATGGGAATTGCCCACTCCGAACGGATGGGACAATCCCATAGCTATTGCCCGGGCGGTGGGCGTGTCGTCGGCGGGAACGGTCTCGAGCACGCCTCCGACGTTGTCCGCGCCGGTCTCCTCCAGCGCTTCGACCAGCCGGCGGACGTAGTCCTCTGGATAGAGGACGTGCGCGTCCATGCGGACGACTACGCTTCCGGATGCGGAGCGGATCGCCAGGTTCAGCGCGGCCGGAGTGCTCCGCTCGTGGTTATCGAGCACGGTGATGCAGGAGTGTTCGGCTGCGTAGGTGCGGAGGATCTCCCGGGTCCCGTCGTCGCTCAGGCCGTCCGCTACGAGAATCTCGAGCCGGCCCAGGGGATAATCGCCGGCCAGAATCGACCCAAGGCAGCCGGCGATATACCGGGCCTCGTTTCGGCAAGGGATTGCGATTGAGACGAACGGCCGGGTGATCGTGGGGGCCGTTACCATGTCAGCCCCTGATCTCGCATCCACAATTCGAGCGCTACCAGCATGAGTACCCGCAGGTACAGCCCCTCGCGGCTGACGGCCCCACCAGCCGATCCGTGCATAGCGGCTCTGAACTGGCGGAGCCACCCACTCACCAGGGCTCGGTCGAGGAAGGCGCCGGTACGAGCAGCGCCCCCTCCGAGGAGATCGGTCAGAGCGTCGTGAAAATCCCCATGCACCATCACGTCCAGAGGGATGCTGAAGCCGTGCTTCGGGTGGCTGGCCACCTCGGGCGGTAGCCACTGACGGGCCACGTCTCTCAGTACCAGCTTCCCAATCCGTCCATCGGTCTTTAGGTGATGAGGCAGCGAGAGGGCCAGGCTCACAAGCTCCTCGTCGAGCATCGGCACCCTGACCTCGATGCCGGCGAGCATGCTCATCATGTCCACCTTGCGCAGCATGTCCGAAGGCAGACTCACGCCGAAATGCCTGCCGGTAAGCTGCCCCGACAAGGCTTCCAGCTCCGCCACTCCGCCGTTAGCCGCCCCGAAGTGACGATAACCGTTAAGCAATCCCTGGCGCGCAGCGGGTCTGACCAGCTGCTCCTTCTCCTGCTCGCTCAGGTAGCTGCACAACCCGGCCAGGAGCGCCGAGCTGTCGGTGCGTCCCGCCTGCGCCAGTCGTACGGCTTTGACGGCTTGCCGGCCGCGATCGTGAGTCCAGTCCGTAAACGGGGCAGCGATGCTCCCTGCGGTGGCCAGCATCCAGGGAGGGGTCAAGGCGAGCCGATTCAGGCGCTCCGCCCGCCAGAACTCAGAGTAGCCACCGAACGCCTCGTCTCCTCCGTCGCCCGTGAGGGTGCAGATGATTCCATGCTCGCGTACCGCGCGGGCTACCCGGTAGGTGGGGACCAGGCTCGGGTCGGCAAAGGGCTGGTCGAAGTGCCGAAGCAGGGTGAATACCGAGTCGGCAGTTATATCCCGCGCGTCGATGTGAACCGTTTCGTGGTGAGTGCCGTAGCGTTTAGCGGTAGCCACGGCCATGGCCGTTTCGTCGTGTGCCCGGTCGGGGAAGCCCACGTTGAACGTGGTAATCGGGCGCTCGCTGGATTGGGCATAGGCCGACACAACAAGCGAAGAGTCGATCCCGCCGCTGAGCAACGCGGCCACCGGGACGTCCGCGACCACCTGGCGCCTCACCCCTCCGCGCAGGAGCTCCGCGGTTCTTTCGGCGAGGTGAGCCCGGGATGCGTTCGGATCGGGCTGTGGAGTTACGGTTGCGAACGTGGTTGCGTGCGCGCCCCGTTCACCGAGCAGGAGAGTCGTGCCTTTGGGAACGGCGGCGATGTTGGCGAAACCGGTGGCCGGCTCCGGGATGTAACTCAGCCCCAGGAAGTCGTAGCAGGCCTGCCGGTCCAACTGGGGACGAAAGCCCTGGACGGCAAGGATCGCCTTCATCTCGCTCGCGAAGATCCACTGACCGCGGTGCATTGCATAGAAGAGCGGCTTGATGCCGAACCGGTCGCGGACGAGAAGGACCTGGTTGCGGGCGCGGTCGAGGATCGCGAATGCGAACATGCCGCGCAGCCGGGTGGCCATCGCCGCCCCGTGCTCCTCGTAGAGATGGGCCAGGACCTCGGTGTCCGAGCTGCCGCGGAACTGGTGTCCCCGGCCTCTCAGCTCGTCCCGAAGCTCTCCGTGATTGTAGATCTCCCCATTAAACACCACCTGGATGCGTCCGTCTTCATTAGGCATCGGCTGTGAGCCGGTGGGCGAAAGGTCCAGCAGGGCAAGCCGGCGGTGGACCAGCTCGCACCGGGTATCGGCATAGTGCCCCTTTCCGTCCGGGCCGCGGTGCGCAAGCAAGACGTCTGCGCGTGCCGCCCAACCTGGGTCTGGCGGGAGGGCAACCGGGTGAAAGCGTCCAGCGAGACCGCACATGGGTTAGCTCCTCGCCCCGGACGGCAACGCCATGACCCAGCGCCGGGATCGAATTGGCACGGACCGGAGTAGCGCTACGTGCCACTTGCCGCTCACGAAGGCGTATGCCAGAACCAGCCAGAGCAGCTTGGAGGCACCCCACTCGCCACTCATGTTGGCGAGGAATAGCGAACAGCAGAGCGCCAAAGGGAGCACCCCATGCTCTCCACTCCGAGCCTGCCACGCACCCCGAACCGAAAGCCAGGCCCCAACGAAGAATGGAATAGCGGTCACCAGGCCTCCGGCCGTGAGCAGCTCCAGGATCAGGTTGTGGGTTGCTCGGCTGCCCCGGTCGCGGGTACCGACCCGGAGGGCCAGCTCGTAATTGTTGGTGACGGGCCCCCACCCCAGGACCGGCTTCTCGAGGAACATGGTCCAGAGCGCCGGGTAGAGCTGCTCCCTTCCCGCCAGGTTTCCGGTGGTGGCGGCGTCGCGCAGACGGTTCTTCATGACCGGAAGCTGTAGCGCGGCGAAGGTCAGCGATGAGACCGCGACAAGGGCGATGGCTCCATTGCGCAGCCGGTGCCGCCAGCTATCGGCCGCGAGGGCTAGCACCACGACGCCCCCGAGCAATGAGGCGAGGCCTCCCCGCGACCCGGTCTCCAGTATGGCCAGCCCCAGGAGCACGCCGAGCCCGCCTGCCAGCATGAGCCCCGGCACCCGCTTCCGGCGGCGCATCAGGGTCAGGCCGATCAGGGTGACCAGGCCGGCGGCGAGGATCATGGCCGCGCTGTTCGCGTTCTGTCCCAGCGCCGAAATTCTCTCGCCTCCGGTCCAAACCGCGCTGGTGGTCCGGCTGTACCCCAGGAACGGCAATGCCGCCCGGACCGAACACGCCGCTACCAGGGTCATCAAGGCTCGTCGTGCCACCCGTTCGTCTCGCATGAGATTGCCGGCTGCCAAGAACACGAGGATTCCCTGGAGCAGCACCACGTAGTCCGACAAGGCCGCCGATGCCCGCTCACGCTGACCCAGCAGGATGGCGAGCAAAAGGGCGACCAGATATGCACCGAACCAGAAGGCCGGAGCCGGCAGCCGCCCATAGCACCTCTTGGGATGAAACAGCGTAACCAGCAGAAATACCGCCCCAGTGAGAGTCGGGATCTCCAGTGGAATCGTGCGTTCGGGATACTCGAACGGAATCGATGCTACCAGGAGGAGGAGGCCCCCCTGGAGCACCAGGCTGGTCCGTAGCGGCTCGTCCTGCACCGGAGCCCGACTCATGTGCGGCCCCCACCAAGACGGCGGGTCATGTGCCGCATCCGCTCCATCACGGGTGCTCGGAGGCTGGCCGGCAGTCCGAGTCCCAGCGCAAGTGCGAATACCGCGGTGAGGGTGCCGGCAACGGCCACCAGCCAGATCAGCCGGTCCTGAATCACGACCTGCTGGCCCAGATAGGTAGCGGCGGTGAAGAGCAGACCCATGACGGCCAGGGGGCGCACCAGCCAGATCATGGAGAGGCCGGGGCTCTGCTTGAGGCATTCCCGCACCAACAGAGGATACCCGATGGACTGGACCGACCGGCCGACAAGGATGCCGACGCACAGCCCTATCATCCCGGCCAAGTAGGTGAGACCGAGCGATAGCACCAGCGTGAGCACGCCGGCTACGATGCCTACCCTGACCCGCCGGGCCGGCTGCAACGCCGCGTCGATGAGATAGGCGTCGCACCGAATGAATGCGGACTGCACCGCGATCAGCACAATGAGCAGGTTGGTCCAGACCCCGGCGTAATTTTCGGTGCCCACCCAGAGATGGACGAAGGAGCGGTTCCACAACAGAATCGTGGCGCCGACAACGCTGAGGAAGATGCCCGTGACCGCAAGCATCTCGCGCCGGAGACGCGCAGCCTGCTCGAAGCTCTGCCGTCCGATGATGCCCGCCACTCCCGGCATCACCGCCTCAGCCGAAAGTGAGTGGAGGTTAAGCGCCAGCCGGGCGGCATATCCGGTGAGGACATACGTCGTCACGGCGGGCGCGGAGAGTACCAGGCCCAGCACCAGGACGTCGCTTGCCATCAGCTTGGACACCATGTCGCCCAGCGTGATCCACACGCTCATGCCGAGCAGGGATCCGACCTCGATGCGGCCGGGGCGCTCGGCTCCAAACCAGGGCACCTGCCGGCGCACGAGCGCCAGGAAACACAATCCCGTCAGGGCGGCGAGTACCAATCCGGCTGCGGCGACACCAATCAGGCCGGCGCCAGCGTACACTGCCGCCGCCATGAGGACGCCGCCAACCAGGCTGACTCCGGCCTGGAATCCCATACGCTTGTAGCCCAGGTTCATGCCCCGAAGAACGGATTCGGGCAGTGACGCCAGGCCGCCCAGAATCACCGCCCCCATCATGAGCCCACAGGCGATACGGACTGTGGAATGGAATTCCGGCGGGACCTTGGTAATGATCGGCGCAAGCCAGATGAGCAAGGCCCCGGCTGTGCCCCAGAGCGGGAGAAAACACAGCCAGACGGCCAGGGCGCTACCGACCCAACGGCGCTTGGCCGCGTGATCATCGGAGGACTGCTGGTTCGAGATGACCAGGCGAAGTGCGTGAGTCGAGCGGCCGTCCGCCGATTCGATGTATCCGGCCAACCGACCGAGCATCTCCCAGACGCCGAACAGTGTTCGTCCCAACCCGGTCACCAGAATGGGAACGATCACCAGGCCGACCGCGAGCTTCACGCTGTAGTCCAGAAGTGTCTGGGCCACGTTGAGTGATGCGCGATGGGTCAGGCTGCTGTCGCGCTGACCTTCGGGGGCCTCCACTCGCGTTGTCGAGAGGATCTCCAGGGTCTCAGCGGGCATGTGGCATTCCGCGGAGCTGGTTCACTACCCTCTCGGCGATCCGGTCGGCTGGTTCTTCCTGCGAGGAGAGCCGCACCACCGCCGGGCCGCCATGGCCGGCCATTTGGGTGAGTACCCATTCGAGCGCCTGGCGAAAACGTGCCATCCAGCGGGCGATCTCGGCGTCGGGATACTCCTTCACCTCATGCGGCTGCGGCCGGGCGCGAATCCGGGTCGCCAGCACGTGGTTCGGGGCGTCCAGGACAACGACCGCGTCCACCAGCGAGGCCCACTCTCTCAACGTCCTCCCCCACCATTCGGCCGATGGCTGCTGCCGGAGTGTCTCATGGCCGAAGCCTCGGAGCCACGCCAACGCGAAGATGGGCCCTTCGTCGAAGATGAGGACGTCGTTGTCACCCGACCCAGGCAGAGAGAGCACGCGCTGCAAGGTCCGAAGCCGGACCATGTGCCTGGTTTCGTGCCACAGCGGAGACCTGGAATGCAGCCAGAGGCCGGTGAAGGTCGGAATCAGCTGCGTGCCGTTCAGGAGTAGCGGCAGCACCGGGAGACCCCAGATCTCTCTGGGCGCGCCTTGGAGCTGGCTGATGAGGGACACCGACAGAGTGCTCTTGCCCGCGCCTGCCGGCCCAACCAGCTCTAGTCGGAGCGGCCGGTGCACATGGGTTACGGCGGGGAGGTCCGGTGCGGTCGTACGGAACACCGTGGGCGAGCTCAGTGGCACATGCCCGTCCCCACATCAGCAAACTGCCCCGGGATCGTCGGGACGAACTCCCAGGTATAGGAGCCATCGTCGAGGGTGAGCTTGAGTACGCCGAATGCATCCGATAGGGCCTCGCTGCCCGCCGCGATGGCAATCGGCATCTCGGTGCTCTCGCCTCCGGTCCCTACACTGAATTGGCGGATTCCCCGGCCGCCGCCCGTGGCGCCTGTCGGGGTCAAAGGGCGCAGGCGCTCGTAATGGTGCTGCTGGCCGTTCAGCACTACATCAACCCCAGCGGCATAGAGTTGATTCCAGAGGCCGAGTATCGAGGCGTTGCTGGTCCAGCCCGGAATATTGGATGAGAAGAACCGGGGTTTGTGCCACATGGCCAGGGTACAGAGTTTCCTGTTCGCGGCCAAATCCGCAGCCAGCCACTTGCTTTGCGCCGAGCCCGCGATAAAAGCCGAGGAGTCGCTCACATTGAGCACGATGACGTGCCAGTTGCCCAGGTTGAGGCTGTAGTAGCCCAGACCGGGCGGACCCACATGATCCCCGAAGTAGTCGAAGGCCGGTGTCGAGGTACCGGTGGCGTATTCACGGTTGCCCAGCACCGCGTAGGTGCGGGCCAGGTGTCGGCCCCAGCTCGGCGCGTAGCAGTTGGTGTAAGCCGTTCCCGATCCATCGGGGAAGGCATTGTCTCCCACAGCAAAGACCGTCCCGGGGAGGCTATCCAGGAGCGATGCGGTTGCCTCGTCGTTAGGGCTGCCGCAACTGGCAACGTTGCTGGCTGCCAGGACGGTTTCCGGCGGCAGATGTAGTGAAGGCTCGAGGGATGGGCCAGCCGAGTCCGCTCCTCCACATGCAGCCAGGGCAAGGCATACCAGCGCTGCTCTCATACGCGATCTCCACCGTTGCTGTGGTTTCCGGCTCCCTCGCTTACCCTCAGTCGAGAGGAGCTCCACTTCGCCACCCGTCCCCGCACGGCCATCTGCCATTGCATCCCGGTAGCGGCGAGATCCCGCATCCTGCCCAGCCATCGGTACCGGCTCCGGACCCAGCGGTATTTACGGTCGTCCCGCTCGGCACCGAACTTCATCTTGAAGTCGCCCAGCCCCATCAGGTCGAACGAGTCACAACCGGCCGCGATGGCTTTCTGCATCACGGTCCAGGTCATCAGTTCCGTAGGACGGTGCCAGCGAAACTCGGCCCGGTGTGCCCAGGTCCACAGCAGCAACTCGGTTCCTTCGATCGTGAACATGCCCGTGGCGATGTTGGTCTGGCCGTCAGGCAGGTAGACCGAGACGGCGATCAGGCTGCCCGAATCGCGGGTGTGGCGGAAGCACTCCAGGACCCGCCGGCGGTCGAAGTTGATGGCGTGACCGCGGCGCACGTACACCTCTTTGACCTGGCTATAGTGCTCATCAACAAAGCTTTCCTCCTGTTCGAACCGGACTATCAATCCCAGCTTCTTGCCCCGGGCAACGTTGCGGCGGGCGCTGTCCTTGAGCCCCTTGAGCGCCCGGGCCTCATCACCGGGAACCAGACGGACGCGGTAGGTGGGCCAGGACTCCGCTCGAAAGCCCACCGCGAGCATCGCCGCGGGATCGAGGTCAGGACTCATGATCTCCGTGTGATGGATCCCCAGCCGCTGCTCGAGGTAGGGAATCACCGCATCCATCAGCTCGGCGGTGCCCACGCGCTGCTCGTCAAAGGCCGGGCCCATGCTGGCCGTCTGGCTCGCCGGCGGTGGTGACCCGAAGAGCCGCAGCGGCCCCATCTCGGCAACCAGGCCAGGCAGGCAGCCAACGATCTCACCGTTCCTCTCGAGAACCAGGAAACGTGGACGCCCGAATCCAGAGCCTTCCAGCGAGCGGATCCACGCCAGAGTGTGAACGACCCGATGGTTGGCGAAGCGGCGGACCAGTTCGTCCCAGCCGGCCGCTTCCTCGGATGAGGCTTCCCTGAGTTGAAGTCGGACGGACGACACCAGGCTGATCATTGAGTCTGCCCCTGCCACTCACGGCTGGACCGGCGAACGTACCGCCGGTACAGCGATGGCAGGCTGCGGGATGCCAGACTCTTGAGCCGCCGGACCACCAGTTTTTTGGCCCAGCCCTCGAAGTGGACCAGATCGCCGATCTCATCCGCGGTCGTCGACCCCTTGGGACAGTACCGTCCCAGAATCCAGCATCCACCCACGACGCGGGGCGTCAGCCATGGCTCAGAGGTGAAGAGATGACGCAGACCAGCGGTGGCGGCGCTCCGGAGTACCACGGTGGAGATCTCGCCTCCAGGAACGGCCCCAGCCAGGCACGGCTCGCCTAGAATCTGAGCCAGTATGTCGCTGCTCTGGCGCCATTCCACCAGCATCCGTTCCCAGTCGAGCTCCCGATAAATGTCGGGGTGGGTGTGGGAGTGAGTTCCGACGAGATGCCCCGCGGCTCGCAGCTCCCGGATCCCGCGAGCATCGAGGAAGGTGCGGGTTCCGATCAGGCTGGTGGTAATGAAGAAGTGACCCCGCCATCCCCTCCGATCGAGCTCGGATGCGGCCCTCAGCGCACTCTTGCCGCCATCGTCGAAGGTCAGCAGTATGTGGCGGCCAGGTTTCATGAGGTCGATGTCCGTCACCAACCCTGGCGACCGGCCAGCCTCAGTGATGCGGTCCAGGTGATCACAAAAAAGTCGAACGCCAAGCTTGAATGGCCGGGCACCATTCCGCTGAAATCCCGAGTCGCTGGGGTTATCGGTCACGTCGTGGTAGCCCAGGCTCGCGATCAGCGGGCGCCGGGTTGTGTTCTTCAGGGGGCTGCTCGTACCTTTTGACACAGATTCCTCCGAACGGTTCTTCGCTTCCCTCTGCGTGGCCAACTCCTGATGCTGCTTCGGACGCGCGAGTGAGCCTCGCGCCGGCTCGCACTGTTCTGCTACGGGTGGTCGACGTGGGCTTTACCCTGCTGTTGGCCCCGATCTGGGCTCCGCTGCTGCTGGTCGGCGTCATCGCCGCGGCGCTGCTGCAAGGGCCGCCGGTGTTCTATCCCGCCGAGCGCCTCGGTCGGGGCGGCACGATCTTCCGCATGCTCAAGCTTCGCACCATGGTTCGTGACGCCGACCGAGTAGGCCCTGCGGTCTCCACCGGCGTCGATCCCCGCATCACCCGCGTCGGCGCACTTCTCCGCCGCACCAAGCTGGATGAGCTTCCTCAGTTCCTGCACGTCCTGTCGGGGCGGATGTCTATAGCAGGTCCCCGTCCCGAGGCTCCGGTCTACCTGCCCCATTACACGCCAGAGGGTCTCCGGTCTCTCGAGGCCAAGCCCGGAATCACCGGTTACGGCGCACTCTATTTCTTCTCGGCTGAGCGGAATGCTCCGGCGGCCGATTTCGAGAGCCGGTACATCAAGGAGCTGCTGCCCACCAAACTGCTCCTGGATGAGCGGTGCTGGCTCGATCTGCAATCCCGGCCGTTCCGGACCACGCTGGCCCTGCTGCTGCTGACGATCACCGCGGTTCTGTTGAGAAGCTCCCCGCGTTTCTCCCCAGCGCAGCTGGAAGCGCGCTTTCTCCGGTAGCCGCGACGCTACATCGTGGAGTACTAAGCGGTGGACTGCAGGACGCCCACGTCGGTCCGGCGGCGTCCTCCGGCACGGGCGTCCTTGCGACGGCAGATGATTTCGCCCCTTCGCTCCTGGACATGCAGCGCGACCGGCAGACTGAGGCGCGCGTTCGCGCGGCGGCGCTCCTGCCAGGTCGGCTGACCCGAGTCCAGGATTGGGTACCACGCTCCGGACGCGCGTCCGTTCGGCAGCGGCTCGGCCAGGAAGGCCGACGCCGCCTGATGGTCCCGCAGGGGGGAAACGCATTCCGGCACCAGCTCACACAGGGTTGCGAGCAGGCCATCGCGATCGCCCGCGTCCAGGAAGGCGAGCAGCCGGCTGAGGGTCTGAACCAGCTCGGAGCTGGCGCTTTCGGCGGTCTGGCTGATCCGGATCTTCTGGCTCGACGTCGGTACCGTCGCCTCGAGGGCGGAGACCAGATCCTCGGTCAGCTTTTCACCCGGCCTCAGGCCGGTGAAGACGATCTGTACGTCCCGGCCGGGCACCCGCCCGGAGAACCGGATCAGCTTCTCGGCCAGGTCCAGGATTCGTACCGGCTCACCCATCTCCAGCATCGCGATAGCCCCTGCCGTTTCCGGAAGTGAGCCGGACTGCAAGACCAGCTGAGCGGCCTCCGGTATGGTCATGAAGTAGCGCTGCACGAGCGGGTGGGTAACGGTGATGGGTCCACCCGCCGCGAGCTGTCGCTCGAACAGCGGAATGACGCTGCCCTTGGAGGCCAGCACGTTTCCGAATCTGACGGCCCGGAAGTCCGTGCCGGAGCGGTGCAAGTTGGGCAGACCAAAGATGATCCGCTCGGCAACCCGTTTGGTGGCACCCATGACGCTGGAAGGTCGGATCGCCTTGTCGGTCGAGACCACCAGCACTTTAGTGGCACCATAACGCACCGCCGTCGTGGCCACGAGCAAGGTCCCCAGGACGTTGTTCCGCACCGCTTCCAGGACATTGGTTTCCATCAACGGCACGTGCTTATAGGCGGCGGCGTGCACGACGTAGTCGGGGCGGTGTTGGGCGTACACCTGCGCCAGGCGGGTTGCGTTGGTGATGTCGCAGATCACCGGCACCAGATCCAGGGTGGGATGGGCCTCGCTCAGCTCCATATGCACGAAGTAGAGGTCGCTCTCCGCTTGGTCGAGGAGCACGAGACGAGCGGGCCCGAAAGGCGCGATCTGGCGCGCCAGCTCGGAGCCAATGGAGCCAGCCGCCCCAGTCAGAAGAATCACGCGGTTGCGCAGATCGGCCGCCACCGTCGCGAGGTCGAGGTTGACCGGCGGCCGGCCGAGCAAGTCCTCTATCCGGACATTGCGGAGCTGATTCACGCCAGAGGTGCCCTCGAGCAGCTCGTGCAGTGAAGGCAGTGTCTTGAACTCGAGTCCGCTCGCGATGCACTGGTCCACTACCCGCCGCATGTCCGCCAGCTCGCCCGGCTCCAGCGCAATGATGGCAAACTCGGCCCGGAGATCCTTACTCAATCTCGGCAAATCCTCCACCATTCCGAGAACTCTGACTCCGCGGATGGTGCGGCCCTGCCGGGCGCCGGTGAGGTCCACCAGCCCGACGGGATGGAGCGCGCGCATTTCGGCACGGCGTGCCTCGCGGAGAACTTGCTCGGCTCGCTCGCCGGCCCCAATGATGACCGTACGGCGCCCCCTCGGAGTAGCGAACGGGACCGGGCCTTCCTGCACCGAGCGGACGATGAACGGGATGCCCCCGGCAAAGAAGATGGCGCTGGCCCAATCCAGCAGGAGCACGGACCGGGGCACCCCCGGAAACAGGCCGCCCAGGAACAGCACCAGCACGAAGGCCAGCGAGCTGATGGTGACTGCCAAGGCCAGCGTGAGCAGGTCCTGGAGCCCAAAGTGGAGCCAGTAGGCCCGGAAGACTCCGGTCGTCGCGTAGATGGCGAGCCGCAGGATGATCAGCAGCGGCAAGGAGAGCCAAAACAGGTGCGCGTCTTCGGGCGGAGTGGCGAAATCGAACCGCAGCTCGTACGCGAGCCGGTAGCCAACCACAATGAGGAGCAGATGCAGCGCGGGCTCGCGCCAGTAGACAATCTGCCTGACCAGCCATTCAGCGGTCAGCACCCGGGCCCGCAGCACCGGTCGCACCATTCCCGCAGTGCCGGCGCTCATCGGGCAAACCTCAGGGTCACGTCGAGCACCGCGCTGATGACGTCCCCCACGTCGGCATCGCTCAGCATCGGGTGAAGGGGGAGGCTGAGCATCCGCTCATATGCCTGGTACGCGACAGGAAATTGGCTGGGGGTGTACCGGTACTTTTCCTGGTAGAAAGGGTGCACGTGAATGGGAATAAAGTGCACCGAAGTGCCGATGTTGAGGGCCGTCAGCTCATCGATGAACTGGTCGCGGCCGATCCGCAGGGCGCCAAACCTGAGGCGTAGCACGTACAGGTGCCAGGCATGCTCCACCTCTGGGCGCTCGACCGGGATCTCCAGAGCGTCCACGTCCTGAAAGGCCTGGTTGTAGGCAGCCACAATTTCTCGGCGCCGGGCCTGGAAGCGGTCGAGCTTCCGCAGCTGGGCCACGCCCATGGCTGCCTGGACATCGGTCATGTTGTACTTGAAGCCCGGTTCATCCACCCGATAGAACCAGCTCCCGCCCTGACCATATCGCTTCCACGCATCCCGGCTCATGCCATGGAGGCCAAGGGTGCGGGCCCGGGCAAGCAGTTCGGGCGACCCGGTGAGCATGCCCCCTTCGCCAGTAGTCAGATTCTTGGTCGCATAAAAACTGAAGGCCACGGGGTTGTCGCCCGCGCCGATCATTCTGCCCTTGTAGCTCGCGGGGAGGGCGTGTGCCGCATCCTCGATGACGACGGCATTCTGTTGCTTCGCGATGTCCTCGATCGGATCGAGGTCCACCGGGTGACCGGCATAGTGAACCGCGAGAATCGCCCGGGTCCGCGGCGTGACCGCTGCTTCCACCGCCTTGGGGGACAGGTTCAGCGTGTCCGGCTCCACATCGGCCAGCACCGGGACGGCGCCCAGATGCTCAATGACGTTGGCACAGGCGCAGAACGTCATCGGTGTGGTGATCACCTCGTCTCCGGGCCGTATGCCGAGCGCCAGCAGCCCGATGTGCAGGCCCGCGGTGCACGAGTTCAGCCCCAGCGCGGCGGAGGCCCCCACCCTCTCTCGGAACGCAGACTCGAACTGCTGGGTCTTGGGCCCCGTTGTGATCCAGCCGGACCGGAGCGTGTCGGCAACTTCCAGCATCTCCTCCTCGCCCACGGCGGGCTTAGAGAAGAGCAGAAAGCTTTTGCGCCGGCTCCAGCTTTCGATGCCAGAGCCGCCACGCAATTCAGTCGTGGCTGGTGCCAGATTACGATCCACGGGTCAACGACTGGGTAGTGAGGAAACGGAAATGTCAGGACTGGTCCGCGCAGTCACCGCCGCTAACCCGAGCGGGACCGAGAGAGTCGCGGCCATTTGTCCCCCTGAAATCGACAATGTGCAGGATGTTGCGTGTGTTTTATTGGTTCTGAGGTGCGGGAATGCGAGGTTCGTGCCCGAACTGGGCACGCGGAAAGCCTTGCGGATCAAGCGACTAAGGGGGGAATGAAAACATTTGCACGGAAGGGAGTTGCAACTCGTCGTTGCGTGGGTGCAACTGATATACAACAAAAAGCGTGAGCGGTGAGTGGTCAACGGTGAGCGGGAGCTCGTATAACAACCCGCTAACCGCCCACCGTTCACCGCTTACACTTGTACTTCAGTACCAGCCGATCGGCTTCTCATCCAGATTGATGAACACCTGTTTCGTCTCCAGATATTCCTCGACTCCCCAATGACCGAGCTCGCGGCCAAACCCGGACGCCTTGTAGCCACCCCAGGGCGCCTCGACAAAGGTCGGCTGCATGTGGTTAACCCAGACAATGCCTGCCTCCAGTGCCTTTACCACGCGGAACGCCTTGAAGATGTCCCGGGTCCAGACCGCCGCGGCGAGGCCATACGGGGTCTCGTTGGCGATCCGAATCGCCTCGGCCTCGTCCTTGAACGGGATGACGCTCATGACCGGCCCAAAGATCTCCTCCTGCGCGATCCGGGCTGAGTTGTCCACGTCGTAGAAGATGGTCGGCTCGATATACCAACCCTTCTCATATTGCTTGGGGCGGCCTCCACCAACGGCGACTTTCGCCTCGCCCCGGCCAATCTTGAGGTAGTTGTCCACCCGATCGCGCTGCTCCGCGCTCACCAGCGGGCCCATCTTGTTCTCCCGATCCATACCCGGACCCAGCTTGATCGTTTTCGCCTTGGCCGCAGCGGCATCCACGAACTTCTTATAGATGTCCCGCTGCACCAGCACCCGGCTTCCCGCCGAGCAGACCTCGCCCTGGTTGATGAAGGTCCCGAAGAGGGCTCCGTCCACCGCATTCTCGAAATCGGCGTCGCTGAAGAAGATGTTGGGTGACTTGCCTCCCAGCTCGAGCGACACCCGCTTCAGCTGGTCGGCAGCGTTGCGCATGATGGTCTTGCCCACCTCGGCGCTACCGGTGAACGCGATCTTCCGGATGGCGGGATGGGCGACGATCGGCGCTCCTGCGCCCGGGCCATCGCCGGTGACGATGTTGACCACACCGGGCGGCAGACCCACGGCCTCGAAGTCCTTAGCCAGCTCGAGGATGGAAAGGGGCGTCTGCTCCGCCGGCTTGAGCACCACGGCGCACCCGGCGGCGAGCGCGGGCGCGATCTTCCACGCGGCCATCATGAGGGGGTAGTTCCATGGTATGATCTGGCCCGCCACCCCCATCGGCTCCCGCATGGCAAAGGCCACTGCGTCCGCCGGCACCGGAAGCACCTCACCGTTGATCTTGGTGGCCAGGCCGCCGTAATACTCGAAACAGGTGGCAGTGTCGTCCATGTCGTACTCGGATTCGGCGATCGGCTTGCCCGTGTTTCGCGTCTCCATCTCGGCCAGCTCGGCCCGTCGGGCGCGGACCCGGTCGGCGAGCCGCAGCAGAATCCGGCCACGCTCCTGGGCGGTCACCGCTTTCCAACCATCGTAGAAGGCTTTTGTCGCCGCCTTGGCTGCCATATCCACATCGGCAGCGCCGCCCGCGGGTACGGTCGCAATGGCCTCTTCCGTCGAGGGGTCGTATACCTCGAAGGTCTTGCCGCCCTTGGCGTCGACGAGCCGGCCATCGATATACATCTGGTAGCGGGCTACCGCTGATTTCCGGGGCTTATTCGACGCTCTCGCCGTGCTCGTCATCGGCTCCTCCACTCCGCATTCGAAGGTCCATCAGTTGGATGGGAAATATCGCAGAACATAGCACAAAGGCACGAAGGGCACAGCTTCTGTGCTTCGTGCCTTTGGTGGCAACCATTACCCCTACCGGAGGCTAGGCGGCGGCGACAGTCTCTCGTGATTGCCGAGGTACCCCCCGGGTGAGCGCCATGCGGGCGGAATCGTCCCGGATTCGCCACGGCATGCCCTCACGGACAAGCTGCTCGAGGAACGGGTCTGGATTGAACTGCTCGGGCGACATCACCCCCGTACCACGCCAGATTCCCTTGGCGATCAAGCGGGCAGCGATGACCGGAGGAATCCCGGTCTGATAGGCCGTCGCCTGCACCCCGAGCTCATTAAAGACGGTCTCGTGGTCGGTGACGTTGTAGATGTAGTACGACTTTGGCTCGCCGTTCTTCAGCCCCTTGGCGAGCGTCCCGACGCAGGTCTTGCCCCGCATCCGCCCCGCCAGGTCCCGTGGATCGGGCAGGAGCGACACGACGAGGTCCCGGGGTGAGATTGATTGGTGCCCCACCTGCACCTGGTCCGTTCTGGACAGGCCCAGGCGCTTCATGACCCGCAGTGTCTCGACCGTCACATCGTCCATGCACAGCTTGAAATCGACCGTCTGCGCCGCAGGAAAGAAACGGGGCAGCGTCCTCGACTCCTCGTGATCGACGTAGTAGCAGTTGAGCACCCCGAGCTCGGGGAAATCGAACGGCTCCAGCCCCGTGAGCGGCTCTTCCAGATGGTAGCGACCGCCCCGATAGGAGACGGCCTTGCAGAGACACTCGTCGATCATGACCCAGGGGCTGAAGGCGGCAATAAAGCCGTCGTGCCCAGTACAGATGGAATTGTCCCCGTCGCGAACCCGTAACTCGGTCACGACATCGAGCAGGTGTTTTGCCGCATAGGCGGCGTAGACGTTGGTGGTGCCGGGATCTGCCCCCATTCCGAGGAGGGCAAGTCGGCCGGCTGCCTTGAACTCGGCATCCAGCGCGAACTGGTCATCCATCTTGGGGATGCCGTCCGCATCTGTCCCTGCGCTGGCAAGGTCGATGTAATCGCAGCCGGCCTCGAGGCAGGCACGCATTACGTCGATATTGGTCGCAGGAAGTGCCGCGTTAAGGACAACAGTGATACCGAATTGGCGTAGCGCACCCACAACTGCGGCGCGATCGCTGGCATTCAGGCTGATCGCAGTGACCCGTGGATCGCCAAGCCTGTCCGCAAGGAGGGAAGCGCGGGCGGATACCGCGTCGGCGATGACGAGCTTCTCGAGCATCGCGTGTTGCGCGAATTTTAGGGCGGACACGGTCCCCACCGCGCCGGCACCCATGACCAGGGCTTTCACAAACTCCTCTTTTCATTGTTGGTGCGGCACTCGGTCTGGCTGCTCGGCCGTATGGCCGGCCTCTGCAACCTCGCCCCCGCCGCTGATGGGGGCTCGCAGCTCAAGGAGATGGTCAGCTGCGAGAGTGGACCCTCCGCTTTGTCGGAGGATGCAAACGTAACCCCGCTCCTCACTGGGAGGCGGCTACATAGCCAGTGTACCACCGCCCCCCCACCCCGTGTCCAGCCCCCCTACCCACCTCTGACCCGTGATCTACCCCACCCAAGTCCGCGGGACCTCACTCAAGTGTATATCTACCTTACGCTTCGGCAGGAATCCCGGCTCGACAGAGTGCATGTTTATGCAGCGTTTTGGCCGGTACTCGGAGCCGCCAAACCCAACTCGGCTGGAATCGAGCCCACGGCCTAAATGCCGTCTGCGCCAGAACTGACCGGGGTGGCGGAACGACGCTCTGACTCCTTTATTCTCTGCTTCCATATCGAGGAACCGATGTCAGGCGTCATTCATCTCCAGACCGAGATCCCCGGTCCCAACAGCCGTGCCCTGCTGGCCCGGCGGGGCAAGGCCGTGCCGCGGGGAGTGCCGGCGGTGACTCCAATAGCGGTTGTGCACGCGGATGGGGCGGTGCTCACCGACGCCGACGGCAACCGGCTGATCGACTTCGCCGGCGGAATCGGCGTGGTCAACACCGGCCATCGGCATCCGGGAGTGGTGCAGGCGGTGCGGCAGCAGCTCGATCGCTTCGCCCACGTCTGTTTCCCGGTTTCCACCTACGAGCCCTACGTCGAGCTGGCTGAACGCCTCAATCGCCTCACTCCAGGCACCCACGAAAAGAAGACCTTCTTCCTCAATAGCGGCGCTGAGGCGGTGGAGAACGCGGTCAAGGTGGCGCGGTTCTATACCGGCAGGCAGGCAGTCGTCTGTTTCGAGCACGGCTTCCACGGCCGGACCAATCTCGCCATGGCGCTCACCTCGAAGGTGATGCCCTACAAGAAGGGGTTTGGCCCGTTTGCGCCTGAGGTGTACCGGATTCCGTTTCCTTATTGTTATAGGTGCGGGGAAGCGGGGAAGCAGGGAAGCGGGGAAGCAGGGGGCTGCTGCATGGCGAGCCGCGAGCGGCTGGAGCAGATCTTCGCCTCCACGGTCGACCCCGACTCCGTTGCAGCCATCATCATGGAAGTCGAGCTGGGTGAAGGCGGCTTCGTTCCCGCGCCGAGGGAGTACCTAGACGAGCTGGCGGGGTTTGCCCGCGACCACGGCATCCTTTTCGTCGCCGATGAGATTCAGACTGGCTTCGGCCGCACCGGCAAGCTCTTCGCATCGGAGCACTACGGCCTGGTGCCCGACATCATCATTACAGCCAAGTCTCTGGCTGGTGGCCTCCCGCTCGCCGCGGTCACCGGGCGC
>DATMDQ010000120.1:0-4381 GCA_035557715.1 Gemmatimonadales bacterium | reverse complement strand
ATGCCCTCGTGATCGCCGGGCAGGTGGCGGGCACGTGGAGAACGGTTCCTGGTCCGAAGGGGCTGGTGGTAAACGTGACACCGCTGAGGCGGCTCACCCCGGCCGAGCGGCGTGGGCTGACCCAGGCCGCGGCACGCTACGGGCGGTTTCTCGGTGTTCGGGTGTCGCTGTCCGTCGCCTGACTCGCCGGCTCCCCCTCTTTGTGTGTATTCGCCGGGGCGCGCTCGTCTCCATTGCCGAGGTACCTGCATTTGGAGGAACCCATGCACCTCGCCACAGTTATCCTCCTCGCGACGGCGACCGGACTGGGCGGCGCCTGCTTCGGTGGGACCGGCACTCCCATCTCGCCCGGGGATGTTGCAGTCAGGGACCTCAGCGGTTCCTACCGGTATCTCGCTTATGACAGTGCCGGCACCCTGCTGCTCGAAGGCCAGCTCGTGCTGGCGCAGGTCGATGGGTCTACGCTTACCGGGACTTGGGTGATCCACTGGGCCCCCGGCGCCGACACCACCCGGACTGTCGGACCTCAGCTCGGCTCCGGGAGCGTCCACGGGGCCCCCGCCGGCGACCGATGGCATCTGACCCTGACCCCCGGCTGGGCCGACAACAACGTCGACCTCATTGCCGAGGCTAAGGAGGGGGATCTGGAAGGCGCCTGGGCACACTCGATTATCACCGGCCCCTACACCGGCGGCTCGTTTCAGGCGGTGCGTCAGAGTCCGTTATCGGGCGCTGCCCGCTAACCGCTCTCCTTCCCTCCTTCCCTCCTTCCCTCCTTCCCTGCTTCCCTGCTTCCTTGCTGGACCTCGCGGCCCTCTGCGACTAGACTGCCCGCCGAACATTCTTGGAGCAACCCACCCCCCTGAAAGTGGGTCCTCGCATGGCTGAGTCAGGACAGCGGCTCGCAGCTGTAGTGCTGGCTGGTACTCTCCTCTCTGGCGGTTTCGGCTGCGGTGATGGAGGCACGGCACCTATCCCGCCGCCACCGCTCAGCAACCAGATCGTCTTCTCCAGTGACCGCGACGGCAACGAGGAGATCTACGTGATGGACCCGGATGGCTCGAACCAAGTCCGGCTCACCAATAACGCCGTGATCGACGCCACCCCCGCCGTGTCTCCCGATGGCTCCAGGATCGCCTTCGTGTCCTTTCGGAATGGGGAGTACGACATTTACGCCATGAACGCCGACGGGACCGGGCAGGTGAACCTGACCAATTCGGTGGGCTCCGAAGACTTTAGCCCCGTTTGGTCTTTCGATGGGAGCCAGATCGCGTTCTCGAGCAACCGTCAGGGCAGCTTTCAGCCCTATATCATGCAGGCGAACGGATCCAATCAGGCGCCGTTTGCAGCACTGGCAATCAGCGATCTCGAGCCAGCCTGGTCAGCCGATGGGTCGAGGTTGTCATTCACCAGTAATGCACCGGGACTCATGGGCCCTTCCATCTTGGTCAGCAACGCGGACGGCAGCGGTCGGGTGAACCTGACCCCGGACCTCGGGACTAACGGGGGCCCCGCCTGGTCACCGGACGGCGGTCGGATCGCATTCGTGACCCTCCGCGACGGTACCAACTTCTTCGAGGTGTACGTGATGAACGCCGATGGAACCGCCCAAACCAGGCTGACCAACAATGTCGCCGACGACTACGGCGAAACGTGGTCGCCCGACGGGGATAGACTCGCCTTTTGTAGCGACCGCACCGGCGATCGGGAGATCTTCGTCATGGGTGCCGACGGCTCCAACCCCACCAACCTGACCAGCAATCCGGCGAGTGACTGCGACGCCAAGTGGGTGCCGGAACAGCCATGAGTCCGCGGATATTTCCGAACCGCCGTACCGCCTTGTAGTGAGGTAAGCCAGTGCCCAACGCGATCGAAACCCGCGGTCTCATCAAAACCTTCGGCACCACCCGCGCCCTGGACGGCGTGGACCTCCAGATCCGGGAGGGGTCGGTCTACGGCCTGCTGGGCCCCAACGGCGCCGGCAAGACCACCACCATCCGCATTCTCGCTACCCTCCTCCGGCCCGACGCCGGCACGGCCACCGTGCTGGGTCACGACGTCGTGCGCGATGCCAGGACGGTCCGCCAGAAGGTGAGCCTGACCGGGCAGTACGCCTCGGTAGACGAAGACCTCACCGGCACCGAGAACATGGTGCTGGTGGGGCGGCTGCTGGGGCTCTCCTGGCGCGATGCCCGCCGCCGCGCCGCGGAGCTGCTCGAGGCCTTCGGCCTGGCCGAGGCCGGCGGGAGACAGGTGCAGACCTACTCCGGTGGCATGCGCCGCCGGATCGACATCGCGGCCAGCCTGGTGACCATTCCGGATGTGCTCTTTCTCGACGAGCCCACCACCGGCCTCGACCCGCGGAGCCGGAACCAGGTCTGGGACCTGGTCCGCCGCATCGCCGACGAGGGAACCACCGTGCTGCTCACCACCCAGAATCTCGACGAGGCCGACCGGCTGGCGGAGCGCCTCGCCGTGATCGACCACGGCCGGGTCATCGCCGAGGGCACCAGCCGCGAGCTCAAGGCATCGGTCGGCTCCAGCGCCCTGCACGTCCGCCTCGCCAGCGCGGACCAGCGCGACCGGGCCCAGAAGCTGGTCGCAGGGGTGCTGGGCGACGGCGTGGTGCCGGTGTCCGATCCGACGGCGTTGACCGCGCGGCTCGCGAGCCCCGCCCAGGCCGCCGCCGTCCTCACTGCGCTCACTCAGGACAGCGTGGACGTCGCCGAGTTCTCGGTCGGGAATCCCACGCTGGACGAGGTCTTCTTTGCGCTCACCGGCCGCCCCGCGGAAGCGGCGGCGACGGAGGACAAGCCATGACCACCGACGCGCTTCTCACCACGGGCGAGCGGACTCACCGGGTGCTTGGGACCCAGCCCCGCCCACGGCCCGCGTCGGCCGCGTCCTCGGTGACGACGCTGGCCTGGCGCGCGATGCTCAAGATCAAGCACGTGCCCTTCCAGCTCTTCGACGTGACCGTGATGCCCATCATGTTCACGCTGCTGTTCACCTACATCTTCGGCGGGGCGCTCGCCGGCTCGCCCCGCGAGTACATCCAGTACCTGCTGCCCGGCGTGCTGGTGCAGACCGTCATATTCATCACCGTCTACACCGGCATGGGACTCAATACCGACATCCAGAAGGGCCTCTTCGATCGCTTTCGCTCACTTCCGATGTGGCAGGCATCTCCCATCCTCGGCGCGCTGGCGGGCGACCTGTTCCGCTACTCGGTCGCGTCGGCACTGATCCTCATCATGGGCCTAATCCTTGGCTTCCGGCCGCAGGGCGGCGCCGTGGGGGTGCTGCTGGCCGTGGCGCTGGTGCTGACGTTCTGCTTCGCGCTGTCCTGGCTCTGGATCATCGTGGGCATGCTGGTGCGGACGCCGGAGTCGGTCATGACGACGAGCTTCATCTTCCTCATGCCGCTCACCTTCGCGAGCAACATCTTCGTGGAGCTGGGGACGATGCCCGGATGGCTCCAGGCCGTGGTGGGCCGGAATCCGGTGACCTACCTGGCCAACGCGTCTCGCGGGCTCATGCATGGGAACGCGGCTGGGACCGACGTGATGTGGGTGCTGGTCGCGTCGGCGGTCATCGTGCTGGTGGCGTCGCCGATTGCGATGCGGATGTATCGGAAGGAGAGGTGAGGGGGAAGTGTGAGCGGTAAGCGGTAAGCGGTGAGCGGGGGCGCCCGGTCAAGCGAGTCATCCCGAGTGTAGCGAGGGATCGCCCAATGAGACATCTTGGCGAAGTCGAGACTACGCATTCCAAGCTGCGGACGCGAACACTGCGCTATCAACTCCTTCCCCTGTTCTTCTGCGTCAGTGGGCTGGCGGCCCAGAAGCCAACTCCGACCGACGCTGTGGACCGGTTCATCCGGGCCGAGCTGGCCCGCCAGCGGATCCCTGGAATGTCGGTCGCCATTCTGCGCGGCGACAGCGTGCTCCTGGCGCGTGGGTACGGCTTTGCCAACATGGAGCACCGCGTTCCGGCCACCGACAGCACCGTGTATGCGGTGGGCTCGCTCAGTAAGATGTTCACCGCGGCAGGCATCGTGCTGTTGTCGGAGCAGGGTCGGCTCCGACTCAGCGATCCGATCAGCCGGTACCTGCCCGAAGGATCGGCCGTGTGGTCACGGGTGACCATTCGGCATCTGCTCACCCACACGTCAGGCATCCCCCAGGACACGACGCTCGATTGGAGCCGCGATTATTCGGAGAGCGAGCTGGTCCGCTCCGCTGCTCAGCCGCTCCAATTCGAGCCCGGAGAGCTCGAAAGCTACAGTAGCACCGGCTATGCCTTGCTGGGCGTCATCATTCACCGGGTGACCGGCGTGTTCTGGGGCGATTTCGTGCGTGACCATGTCTTTCGCCCACTCGGT
>DATMDQ010000119.1:0-45112 GCA_035557715.1 Gemmatimonadales bacterium | reverse complement strand
TGGCTGTTCGTGGTGTTTGTGACTGTTGTCATCACCGGCGCCAGCAACGCGGTCAACCTGACCGACGGCCTGGACGGCCTGGCCACCGGACTCGCGGGCATCGCCGCTGCTGCGTTTGCCGTGTTCGCCTACCTGTTCGGCCGGGTGGACGTCACCACCTATCTCAACGTTTTCTACCTTCCCGGGGCGGGGGAGCTGGCGGTCTTCTGTGCGGCGCTCATGGGCGCAACGATCGGCTTTCTCTGGTTCAACGCGCATCCGGCCGAGGTCTTTATGGGTGACACCGGCAGCCTTGCGATCGGCGGTGCGCTCGGGACCGTGGCCATCCTGCTTAAGGCCGAATTTCTTCTGCTGGTGATTGGCGGAGTATTCGCCGCGGAGGCGATGTCGGTGCTACTCCAGACCGGCACCTATAAATGGTTCAAGCGCACGAGAGGGAAGGAGTTCGCCGATGCCCACCGGGTCTTCCGAATGGCCCCCCTCCATCACCACTTCGAGAAGCTCGGGTGGGCCGAGACCACCGTGGTCACCCGCTTCTATATCCTCGGGCTGTTGTGCGCGCTCGTGGCCCTCTCCACCCTCAAGGTGCGATGACGGCGGCGACCGGTGCCAGCCTCTTCGATCGCTGGCGGGCCAGTGGCCGGGAAGTAGCGGTAGTAGGGTTGGGAAAGAGCGGAGTGTCCGCGACGCTGCTGCTCCGTTCAGTGGACATTCCTGTGTACGCCTCCGATACCGGGGTCGGCCCGGTGTTCGACGGCTGGGCGCGCACCCTGCGCGAGGCGGATGCCGTAGTCCAGGTTGGCGGACACGACCTGGAGCGAATCGCCCGGTCGGTGGCGGTGGTTGTGGCGCCAGGAGTGCCGCCTGACGTCCCCGCTCTCCAAGCTGCGCGCCGCGCGGGGCTCGAGATTCATGCCGAGATAGACATCGGCTTTCTCGCACTGCGGGGGACCCGCTGCATCGGCATCACCGGCACCAACGGAAAGACGACCACCACGTCGTTGATCGCCCATGTGCTCGTAACTGCGGGGGTGCGCGCCGAGAGCGCCGGCAATATCGGACGGCCGCTGTGTGAGGTGGCCCGGTCGAGCAACCGGCCGGAGTGGCTGGCACTGGAGCTCTCGTCCTTTCAGCTGCATGACGCGCCCAATCTCAAGCCGGCCATAGGCGTGCTGACCAACCTGGCGCCCAACCACCTCGACCGCTACACCACCCTCGATGAGTATTACGGCGACAAGGCGTTGCTCTTCCGCAACGCGGATTCCACTTCTTTCTGGGTGACTAACGCGGATGACCCTGCCGTCGAGGAGATGACGCGATCTCTTCCCGGCACCAGGGTTCGATTCTCGATCGACCGCCGGTCCGATGCCTGGTATGACCGTACGGGCCGACGGCTGATGCTGGGCGACGCGGCGGTCTCGCCGCGCAGCGAGCTTCCCTTGCTGGGCGACCACAACGTGGCCAATGCGCTGGCCACGGTGCTGGTGGCTGCCCGCACAGGCTGCTCTACCGAGCGCATTGCCGAGGGGTTGCGCTCGTTCCGGGCCATCCCGCACCGGGTCGAGCCGGTTCGTGAAGTGAACGGCGTACTCTGGATCAACGACTCGAAGTCCACCAACATCACCTCTACCGAGGTCGCCGTGGCCGCGCTCGACCGGAGGTTCGTGCTCCTGTTGGGTGGGCGGCACAAAGGCGAACCCTACACCCGCCTGGCGCAACGGCTCCAGGATCGGTGCCGTGCCGTAGTCGCGTATGGCGAGGCGGGTCCCCTGATCGTGAAGGATCTGGGCCCGAGTCTCAATGTGGTGCCGGCGGGCACCTTCGCTGACGTACTCACGGTGGCGCGGGATCTGGCGCAGCCGGGTGATGCCGTGCTGTTGTCGCCGGCCTGCTCCAGCTACGACATGTTTCGGAACTACGAGGAGCGGGGAGATCGTTTCCGCGCCGCGGTGGAGGCGCTCTGAGTCCCCGGGCCGTCCGCCATCCCGGCGAGATGAGGTGGGAGACACGGCTCCTGGGCATGGTTACGGCCGTTCTTGTGGTGTTCGGCATTGCGGCAACGTATGGCGCCGCGAGCCTGGTAACCCTGCAAGGACAGAACGCGGGATTCGGCTTAGCGCTGCGCCAGCTCTCCGGAGCCGCAATGGGAGGGATTCTGCTCCTCCTGGCCTCGCGACTCGATTATCACCGATGGCGTCTGCTGGCATGGCCGCTCCTCTTGCTCACCCTGATTCTTCTGCTCATCCCGCTCCTTCCATTCACGCTCGCGATCGCTCCGCCGGTGAATGGCGCGCGGCGCTGGATCGATTTAGGTCTGGTCAACTTCCAGCCCTCCGAGCTGGCGCGGATGGTGGTGGTGATCTGGTGCGCAATGCTCGCCTCGAAGAAGGGCCCCCAGGTTCGCGAGTTCAAGAAAGGCGTGCTGCCTTTCATGCTGATTCTGGGCCTCGTGTCCGTCCTGATTCTCCTCGAGCCGAATCTCTCGATGGCTGTGCTTGTGGCGTTGCTCGGCGGTCTGGTGCTCTTCACCTCGGGAGCGAAGATCGGCCACTTCCTGCTCCTGGGCGGCGCGGGCATGATCCTGGTCTTCCACCAGATCCGTGATGCCCAGTATCGCCTGGCTCGCCTGGTAACGTTCATGAACCCGGGCGACGCCACCAGCGATGCTAGCTTCCAGATCAAACAGTCGCTCGTGGGTATCGGGTCGGGGCAGATCTTCGGGGTCGGATTCGGCGAAGGGCAGCAGAAGCTGGGGTATCTGCCGTATGCCTACTCCGATTTCCTGTTCAGCACTATCGGCGAGGAGTGGGGATTTCTTGGGGTGGTGGTGGTGGTCGCCCTGTTCTCCCTATTTTGCTGGCTGGGATTCCGCATCGCCAAGACCTCCACCGATCCCTTCGGGCAGTATCTGGCCGTGGGACTCACCGCGACTATCGGACTCACAGCATTCATGCATATGGCGGTGTCGCTGGGCCTGATGCCAACGACGGGGCTGACGCTCCCGTTCATGTCGTACGGTCGGTCCAGCCAGGTCATTTCACTTCTCGGCACCGGGATCCTGATCAACATCGGTCGATTACGGGGGAGCCCGCGTGGGGCGGTGCGGGCGGAACGGCGGACGGCCGGACAGGCGGACGGCCGGACAGGCGGTAAGGCGGTAGGGCGGTACGAGGGAGCCGAACGACGGCAGCCGGACGACGAGACCAGCCGGCGCCGAGGCGGCAGTCGAGGGTGAGCGCCGTACCGCCGTTCCGTCGTACCGTCCTAATCGCCGGCGGTGGCACCGGCGGTCATCTCATGCCGGCTCTCGCCATCGCCACAGCTCTCCTGGAGCTGGCGCCGGACGTGGAGCCGGTCCTGATCGGGGCCAGCCGGGGGGTCGAGGCCAGAATACTTCCCAGCCGCGATTTTCGGTTCCACTTGCTGCCCACCGAGCCGATCTACCGGCGGACCTGGTGGAAAAATCTTCGCTGGCCGTTCGTGGCAGGACGGTTACTTCGTGAAATCGGTCGCGTCTTCGATGCCGAGCGCCCGGCTGCGGTACTGGGAACCGGAGGATATGCGTCGGGACCGGTGGTCTGGTGGGCGGCACGCCATGGAATTCCAACCGCCATTCAGGAACAGAACGCGTATCCGGGCCTGGTGAGCCGATGGCTGAGCCGCCGGGTGCGCCACGTGTACCTGGGTCTGCCGGAAGCACAGCGGCTGCTCCGCTTCGGTCCGCACACCCAGGTCTTTGATACCGGCAACCCCATCACTGCTCCACTGGCCGGCCGGAGGGGCGCGGCCACTGCCAAGTTCGGGCTCGACGGCTCCCGCCCCGTCGTTCTCGTGACCGGGGGGAGTCAGGGGGCCCGGGCCATCAATCAGGCGGTGGCCGGGTGGCTCGAAGGGGGCGGACCAGGGAACGCGGTCCTCATCTGGGTGACAGGGCGGGGCACGTATGATGAATTCGCCCGCTATCACCGGCCTCCCCAGGTGCAGGTCCTCGACTTCCTGGATCCGATGGGTGATGGGTACGCAGTGGCTGACCTGGTAGTGTCCCGGGCGGGGATGATCACCGTGGCCGAGTTGTGCGCCTGGGGGCTGCCCAACGTCCTGGTGCCACTGCCAACGGCCGCAGCCGACCACCAGACCTACAACGCCAGGGTCCTCGCCGCGTCGGGCGCCTCGCTCATGTTGCCGCAGGCGGAGGTGACACCGGATCGATTGCGGGATGTCATCACGGATCTGTTGAGCGATCCGGCTCGTAGGAAGCAGATGGGCGAGCGGGCCTTGGCGCGAGGTAGACCGTATGCGGCTCAAGAGATAGTGTCGAAGTTGTTGACACTAATTTCCTGAGCCGCGCACTTTCAGAACCTATAGCGACACCTTACATTAGCGTATCAAACATGGCTTTGTTTAATCCCTCGGATACGCGTACTGTCCACTTCATGGGAATCGGCGGAGCCGGGATGAGTGCGCTGGCACTCATCGCGTGTCGCCGTGGGGTTGCCGTGAGTGGCTGCGATATGGATCCCACCGGTGCTGCCGACCTGGCCGCCCTTGGAGTTCGGATCGCGCAGGGTCACGACCCGGCCCACCTGTCTGGAGTCCGGGCTATCGTGGTCACTGCCGCGGTTGCCGCCGGGCATCCCGAGCTGGAGCGGGCACGGGAGCTGGGTCTTCCGATCGTTCCCCGCAAGGTGGCGCTGGCCGAGCTGATCGAGGGTGCCCGCGCCGTCGGCATCTCGGGCACTCATGGCAAAACCACCACGACGGTCATGACGACGGAGGCGTTGACCGCTGCCGGGCTGAACCCGACCGGGATTGCCGGTGGACGGGTGAGCACCTGGGGCGGCAACGCCCGGGTGGCGGGAGACGATCTTTTCGTGGTCGAAGCGGACGAGTACGACAAGGCCTTCCTGACGCTGTATCCGACGGTGGCGGTGGTGAACAACGTGGAGCCGGATCATCTCGAGTGCTACGGCTCCATGTCGGCCCTCGAGGACGCCTTCGCTGAGTTCGCCGGTCGGGCGCGCATCGCCATCATCAACGCCGACGACTCGGGGGCCCGGCGAATCGGTGAGCGCGTGGGGACGACGGTCCGCCGGTTCGGCTGTGCCAGCGACGCGGATATCCGGATCGGCGAGGTGATCCAGCTGGCCGACTCCACCGAGGCTCGTATCGCATGGGGCGACGGCCGCTCCATCAGGCTTCGACTCAAGGTGCCGGGTCTCCACAACCTGCGGAATGCCGTGGCGGCGCTGGCCGCCGTGGATGCTCTCGGCGGGGACCTCGAGCCGGCCGCCCGGGCGCTCGGTGATTTTCAGGGCGTGGGTCGCCGGTTCGAGCGTCTGGGAGAGTTCGCCGGCGTGGCCGTGGTGGACGACTACGCTCATCATCCTTCGGAGCTCGCGGCCACCCTGTCGGCTGCCCGACAGGCGTTTCCCGGGCGGCGCCTGGTGGCGGTCTTTCAGCCGCATCTCTTCTCCCGGACAGCGGCTCACGGGCAGGCGATGGGCGAGGCGCTCGCGGCGGCGGATGTGGTTTTCGTAACCGAGATCTACCCGGCACGGGAACAGCCGATTGCGGGCGTGAGCGGCCGCCAGGTGGCCGCCGCGGCCGAAGGGGCCGGCGCCGACACGCGGTTCGAGGCAACCCGGGCCGACGTGGGCCGCAATGTGTTTCAGGAGCTCCGGTCGGGTGATGTGGTGCTGACCCTCGGTGCCGGCGATATCACCCGGGTGGCTCCAGAGCTGGTGCGTTGGCTAAGCGCCGCCTGAGGCGCGGCTGGCCGCGCCACCCCCGCCTTCTGCTCGGGCTGCAGTTACTGGGTGCCTTGCTCGTCGTCGCTCTGGTCTGGCTCGGCGCACCGGGGATTCTCCGCCGGCTCGACTTCTTCCGGATCAGACGGGTGGAAATTGCCGGACTTCGGTATCTTCCACCGGCAAAGGTGATTTCGGCGCTGGAGCTGGGCTCCGGAGCCAGCGTTTTCGACGACCTCTCGGCCGCGGGTGGCCAGGTGCGCTCCCTGCCTGGAGTGGTATCCGCGGTGGTAAGACGCCGGCTTCCGGGCACGCTCGAGATCATACTGGTGGAGGCCGTTCCGGTGGCGCTGGCCCCACGCACTGGCGGAATGGCGCTGCTGGATTCGGGCGGGAGGGTCCTCCCCTTCGACCCGAGCGCATCCGCGCCCGACCTGCCGGTGGCGGCCAGTGCTGATTCCCGGGTGGCACGGGTGCTCGCTAGCGTGCGCGAACATGACCCGGTCCTGTTCGCGCGGGTTCGAACGGCCTGGCGGGTACAGGATGACGTGCTACTCGATGTGGACGGGCGTCGGTTCTGGTTCGGCTCGAAGGTCACGGCGGAGGACATACGAGCGGTGATGGCCGTCGCGCAGGATCTCGCCCGGCAGGGGCGGAAATATCACGAGCTCGATGGACGCTACGCTGGCCAAGTGGTCGTCCGTTGGACCGGAGCATGAGCAGCCAGCCCCAGCGGCTTGTGGCCGCGCTGGACATCGGCTCTACCAAGGTCGTTGCCGTGATCGCCGAAGTGACCGGCGATGCACGCGACCCCGGTGCCAAGATCCTCGGATTGGGCGTGGAGCGTAGTGCGGGCATCCGGCGCGGGGTGGTGCGCGACATCGAAGAGACCACTCGGGCGATCGACAAGGCCATGAAGAGCGCCCAGCGCATGGCAGGAGTCGAGGTCGGGGCGATCTACTGCGGCATCGCCGGGGAGCACGTCGCGGGCCGGAGTTCCCATGGTATGGTGTCCGTGACCGGCGAAGAGATTCGCACCAGCGACGTGGCCCGGGTCAACGACATGGCCAGCAACGTCAGCTTCGGCCGGGACCACGAGCTGCTGCACGCCATCCCCCAGGACTACCTCATCGACCAGCAAGGGGGGATCAGCGAGCCAATCGGGATGACCGGATCCCGGCTCGAAGCGGAGGTCTATCTGGTGACGGTGCTCTCGAGCGTGATCCAGAACCTCCGGAAATGCGTGGAGCGGGCCGGCTATCATGTCGCCGAGTTTGTGCTGGAGCCGCTGGCCGCGTCGCTGGCGGTGCTCACCCCTGACGAGATCGAGCTCGGCTGCGCCATCATTGAGCTGGGTGGGGGCTCGACCAACGTGTCGATCTTCCAGAGCGGGAAGATCCGGCACACGGGCTCGCTGCTCTGCGCCGGAGGGCACGTGACCGGTGACATCGTACATGGACTTCAGGTCACCCAGCACGACGCTGAGCGGCTGAAGGAGCGTTTCGGCGCCGCCTTCGAGCCGCTGATTCCCGAGAGCGACGTGTTCGACCTCCCCAGCACGCCGGGTCAGGGTGCGCGTAACGCGCAGCGACGGGTGCTGGCGCATATCATGCACATGCGGCTTCAGGAGGTCCTGGAATACGCGCTCGACGAGATCACCCGGGCTGGGTATCATCAACGCTTACCAGCAGGCGTGATCATTACCGGTGGTGGGGCGTTGGCCCCGGGCATCGTGGAGCTGGCTCGCGAAGTGTTCGCGATGCCGGCCCGGTGCGGCGTTCCCGGGCAACGCTTGCGGGGTCTCGCGGACAGTGTCGAATCACCCCGCATGGCAGTACCGGCAGGCCTGGTGCTCTACGGAGCCCGCCAGGTCGCGGTCAGCGGCGGGTTGGGTACGGGTAACCGGAAGTCACCAGCGGTGGAGAAAGTGCTTGCTCCAGTGCGGCGGTGGCTTCAAGACTTCTTCTGAGTCGGGCCGAGGACATGACCATGATCTTTGAGCTGGAAGAGGGCGCGGCGCAGACCGCGCGGATGAAGGTGGTCGGCGTCGGTGGTGGCGGTGGCAACGCCGTCAACCGGATGATCGAGGATCAGCTGGGCGGAGTCGAGTTCATTTCGGTGAACACCGATTCGCAGGCGCTCGCGATGTCGAAGTCCGACGTGAAGATCCAGATCGGGCGTAAGTTGACACGCGGGCTCGGTGCCGGTGCCCGGCCCGAGATCGGCCGGCAGGCTATCGAGGAAAATCGGGACGAGGTCCTCCATGCGGTCCAGGGGGCCGACATGGTCTTCGTCACCTGCGGCATGGGGGGAGGAACCGGAACCGGCGCCGCGCCGGTCGTGGCCCAGATGGCCCGCGAGGCCGGAGCGCTCACCGTCGGTATCGTCACCAAGCCCTTCCTGTTCGAGGGCCGCCGCCGGATGAAGCAGGCGGAGGGCGGCATCGCGGAAATGCGGAAGAACGTCGATACCATGATCGTAGTGCCCAACGAGCGGCTTCTGGCTGTGGTAGGAAAAGGGATTCCCTTTCAGGAAGCGCTGAAGAAGGCCGACGAAGTCCTGCTCCACGCCACCCAGGGTATCGCCAGCCTCATCACCTCCACCGGCATCATCAATGTAGACTTCGCCGACGTCCGGACCGTCATGCAAAATGGGGGCGCGGCGTTGATGGGCACCGGCATCGGCCGGGGCGAGAACCGCGCGCTCGAGGCGGCCCAGCAGGCCATCTCCAGCCCTCTGCTGGACAACATCTCCATCGCCGGCGCCATGGGCGTTCTCATCAACATCATCGGTGGTGACGACCTGACCCTGGGCGAGACGACCCAGATCAACGACATCATTCACGACGCGGTGGGCGACGACGCGGAGATCATTTTCGGGGCAGGGAACGATCCCGCCATGCACGGCGAGGTGCGAGTCACTGTGATCGCCACCGGCTTCGACCGGCCCGCCTCAGCGGACCAGCCGATCGGACGCGCATCCGGCGCCGCGGGCGTGATCAATTTCCCCTCGCAGCGGCAACAGCGGCCTTTGACCCCGGTTCCGGCGGCGGCCCCGGCCATCACCCGGTCGCAGCCTCGGATTCATCAGACCCCGGCAGCCGGAACGCCCACCGACGTGCCCGAGATGGAAATCCCGACGTTCATCCGACGGCAGATGGACTGATGCTCCGGGGACTGGGCCTCTCTCTCGCCGCCCTGGTGTGTGGGGCCGCGGCGTTTCTTGGCCTGAGTGGGTCGTGGCCCTGGCATCGGCTGTCCTCGACTCCCGCTGCCCCGGCCACCACCGAACCTCCCCCTGCCAGCTTCACCGAGACAATCGATACGCTCCAGCGGGGCGAAACGCTGTCCGATCTCTTCGCTCGCAACAAGGTCTCGGGGATCGATTTCCAGCGGCTGGATCCTTCGCTCGCGCTCAATCCCCGCCGGTTGCGCCCTGGCCTGATCTTCAGCTTCCGCCAGACCGTGAGTGACTCCATCCCGAGCCATATCGTGGTGCGCACCACGCCGGAACAGCGCGTCACCTTCCGCCGGATTTCCGAGGGTTGGAATGCCGAGGCAGAGCCGATCCGGTGGAGCCCGCAGGAGATGCGCATCGAAGGTCCGATCAACAGCTCGCTCTACGAAGCGCTCGACGCAGGCGTGAGTGATAAGCAGCTCGACAGCGGCAACCGTCAACGGCTCGCCTGGGACCTGGCCGATGTCTATGCCTGGGAGATCGACTTTACCCGGGACATCCGCCCTGGAGACCGCTTTCAGGTGGTGTTCGAACGACTGGTCTCCGAAGACGGGGAAGCTCGCTTTGGCCGGGTGCTCGCCAGCGACCTGACGATATCGGGCAAGAGCTTGACGGCAGTCCGGTTCTCCCCGTCCAGCTCACGCAGTGCGCTCTACTTCGATGCGGATGGGGGCTCACTTCGTCGCGCCTTCCTCCGGGCTCCGGTGGAGTTTCGCCGAATATCCTCGAACTTCGCCTACCGCCGGTTTCATCCAGTGCTGGGCCGCACTCGCCGGCACGAGGGGACCGACTACGCGGCCCGGTCCGGAACGCCGGTGCTCGCGGCCGGGGATGGCGTCGTGCTTCGAGCCGGGTGGGCAGGAGGCTACGGCAATCTGGTCGAGCTTCGGCACCTGAACGGCATCACTACCCGCTACGGACATCTCCGTGGGCTCGCGCGCAAGGTCCGTCGAGGAGCCCGGGTCGAGCAAGGACAGGTCATCGGGTATGTCGGCTCTACCGGCCTCGCAAGCGGTCCTCACCTTCATTACGAGTTCCGGATGAACGGTGTGGCCAAAGACTCCAGACGGGTCAAGATCGGCGGGGGCGCGCCGGTACCAAAATCGGATCGCGCCGCCTTCGAGCAGGAGCGCGATCGCCTGATGCTCCTCCTCCGCGATTCCAGCGGCACCCTGGCTCGGCCCGACGCGATCGCCCGGCAGGGGGCTGAAACCTCCCAACGGTGGCTGCCGTAACGCCCGAGTAGTGGATCTCCTTCCCGCCATCGACATTCGAAATGGCCGCGTCGTTCGCCTGAGCCAGGGCGAGCGGGCGCGGCAAACCGTTTATGGGGACGATCCCGTGGCGGTTGCGGAGCGCTTTCTGGAGGAGGGCGCGAGGTGGATTCACGTGGTGGACCTGGACCGGGCATTCGGGACCGGAGAGAACCTGGCGGTCGTCCATCTGATCGCCGGCCGGATGGCGACGAAGCTCCGGCTCGAACTCGGCGGTGGATTACGGAGTAAGGACCTGATCCGCGAAGCGCTCGACCTGGGCTTTGCCCGCGCGGTGATCGGTACCGCGGCGGCGATCGAGCCCGATTTTGTCCCCGAGATGCTGGCCGAGTTGGGTGCGGCACACCTCGCCGTGGGCATCGATGCCAGGAACGGTCTGGTCGCGGTACGAGGGTGGACGGAGACATCTACCACTCGCGCCGAGGATCTGGCACGACGGGTGGTGCAGGACGGCATGGAGACGGTGATCTATACCGATATCAGCCGGGACGGCATGCTCACCGGGCCCGACCTGGCTGGCGCGGTGTCGTTGAGACCACTGGGCGCACGGGTGATTGTGAGCGGCGGCATCGCCGGGAGCAGCGATATTCGCGCCGCCTGTGAGGCCGGGCTCGACGGCGCCATCGTGGGGCGCGCCCTGTATGAGGGACGGCTGACACTCCCCGAAGCGCTGCTGGCGGCGGCATGCTCGCCGCCTTCGTAATCCTCGCGGCCTGTGCGCTGGCCGCATTCACCTATCTCGGTCTCGAGCGGATGGGGCGTCGCGCCTGGATTCCGCTCGCCTGCCGCGCGATTGCGTGGTCCGCACTCGGACTCCTGCTGGTCAACGTGAGCTGCCCGGTTTCCCGCGCGCCCTTGCGGCCTCTCGTGCTGCTCGATGGCTCGCTCAGCATGGGCGGGGCCGGTGGCCGCTGGGCCGAGGCAAGGGATTCGGCAGCACGCTGGGGCGAGGTTCGACTCTTCGGTGATGCCCGATCCAGCCCGGACTCGACTCCCAGTCGAGGACGTTCGTTGCTGGGGCCGGCGCTGCTCGCCGGCTCGGTCTCCGACCGGCCACTGATCGTAGTAACCGATGGTGAAGTCGAAGACGTGCGCGAGATCCCTCCGGATCTTCTCGCGCGTAGTGGTGTCCGCCTGTTTCTCCGCGCTGCTCGACCGGATCTGGCGGTCACACGGGTAACGGGCCCGAGCAGAGTGAGCGAGACGGATTCGGTGCTACTAGAGGTTGAGATCCAGCCGACCGGTGGGAACGCCGCTGACGGCGTTCGAGTCGAGGTGCTCTCCGGGACACGCCGGCTGGCCTTCAGAAACGTGAGGCTTCGAGGAGAATCGGGGGGCCGGGCCCGGATCCTCGTCCCGGCTGGCTCTCTCTCCTCCGGCGGCCACCTGCTGCGAGTTGCTCTCGCCGGCGGCGGCGATGCGGAGCCTCGCACCGATGCCCGGCTGCATCTGGTCACCGTTGCACCCACTCCGGGGGTCGTGCTCCTGGCGGCGCCCGCGGACTGGGACAGCCGGTTTCTCTATCGGACCCTGCGCGAGGTTGGTCAGCTCCCGATCCAGGGGTATGTCCGTCTGGACGGTGACCGCTGGCGTTCGATGGCGAATCTCCGCCGGGTTCCGGGAGACGTCGTGCGGCGAGCGGTGCGACGGGCGGATCTGCTGATCATCAAGGGCGGAGCCAGCGACCTCGCCAAAGGAACCACTGCCCGGGGCATCTGGAGCTGGCCCAGCGGTGAAGGCGGCGAGACTCAAGTGCCGGGTGACTGGTATCTCTCTCAAGCCGACGCGTCGCCGGTAGCTGGAGCATTTCTCGGTCAGCCGGTGGACTCGTTTCCTCCTGCGTTTCTGCTCACTCCCATGGAGAGCGGCCCACGCGATTGGGTGGCTCTCTATGCCCAACTGGGTCGCCGTGGCCCCCAGCGCCCCGCCGTCTTCGGCCGCCAGGAGGGACGGGTGCGCCGGATCACCGTGGCGGTCGAGGGTCTCTGGCGCTGGCCCTTCCGCGGAGCATCGAGCGAACAGACTTATCGCTCCTGGGTGGCGGCAACGACGAGCTGGCTGCTCGGCGGGGTGGACTCGGCGAGAGGGGTAGCCAGTCCGGTTCAGGCGGTGGTGCAGAACGGCCGGCCGATCATCTTCGAGTGGCTGGGTCCGGGCCAGGCTAGCCCGCAGTCTGTGGCGTTCTCGAGCACTGCCGGACAGCGGACCGATACGCTCCACTTCGATGGAGACGGCCGGGCCTCCGTTTGGCTCCAACCGGGAGAGTATCGATACCGGCTCCCGGCCGGCGGCGGTGGGATTGTAGCGGTGGAGGAATACTCCGACGAGCTCCTCCCCCGGACAGTCACGCTGATCACCCACGACGGCCGGAACACACGCTCGGCGGGGCGCACCGCCGCCCGCGATTGGCTCTGGCTGTTCGGTATCTGCGTGCTGGCGCTCTCGGGAGAATGGCTGGCTCGCCGGCGTCTCGGGCTTCGCTGAGGTGGTAGATTTCGATCATGAAGCCAAGCAGACTGGGGAGCAACGAGCGGCAGAGCCTCTGGTCGCGCATCAAGCAGATTGCGCTGACCGACGTGGGCGCGCTCATGCGCGGACTCAACGCCGCCGATCTCGAGAACCTGGAGCGGGTCCTGATCGAGGCTGACTTCGGAGTCTCCGCCACGGTCGAGCTCACCAGTGCGCTGGAAGACGAGGTCCGGCGCGGCAAGCTCAAGACCGAGGGGGATCTGAAGCGCGCCCTTCGGGAGCGTCTCAGCGCAATGCTCGCGGGACCCGAGAATCCCGGCGCCATAGCTCGAGTCGAGCCGGGCCCCACGGTCATCCTCCTGGTGGGCGTGAACGGGACTGGGAAAACCACCACTGCGGCCAAGCTCGCGGCCCGGCTTCAGCAGGAGGGCCGAACAGTCCTGCTGGCGGCGGCAGACACGTATCGCGCCGGGGCCATTGCTCAGCTGCAGGTCTGGGCCGACCGTCTGGATCTGCCTTGTGTGGCCGGGGCGCCGGGCGGCGATCCTGCGGCGGTGGCCTTCGACGCGATCGACGCGGCCGTGTCCCGGGGGATCGATACCGTCATCATTGACACCGCAGGCCGCCTTCACACCCAGGAAGGGCTGATGGAGGAGCTGCGAAAGGTCACTCGAGTGATCGGCCGGCGGCTACCCGGCGCCCCTCACGAGACCTTTCTGGTCTTGGACGGGACCGTGGGCCAAAATGCCATCCAGCAGGGCAAGCTCTTCTCCCAGGCGGTCTCTCCAACCGGCATCGTGGTCACCAAGCTCGACGGCAGTGCCCGTGGTGGCGCAATCGCCGCGCTCCGCCGGGAGCTCGGGCTACCGGTCCGGTTCATCGGGCTGGGCGAAGCACTGGACGACCTGGAGCCGTTCGACCCGGAGCGCTTCGCCGAGAATCTGCTGGCAGAAACACCGGTCGAGGCTTCCTAGCCGCGGATGCCTCCCCGCGCCGCGCCGGCCGCCGTGCGCCTCGACACGCCCGTCAAGTTTCTCAAGGGAGTCGGAGAGCGGCGCGCCGAGTCATTGGAGCGATTGGGCATTCGCACCGCGCGCGACCTGCTGTGGCACCTTCCCCATCGCTATGTAGACGCATCCACCGTGACCCCGCTGGCCAAGGCCGAGCTCGGTCACGAGGTAGCCTGCGTCGGTAGAGTCGTCGCCAAAGGGGTCCTGCCGACCCGGCGCGGGCTTCGGATCTTTCATGCCGTGCTGCGAGATGAAAGCGGCGTGCTGGAATGCGTGTGGCCGGGGCAGCCATTTCTCGATCGCACCATTGCCGTCGGCCAGACCCTACTGGTCTCGGGCCCGGTCCGGTTCTATCACGGGCGACAGATGGCACCGCGGGAATACGTGATCCTTGCCGACGCCGACAGCGATGCCGACCCCCTCACCGCGGGAAAGGTGCTGCCGGTCTATCCCGCCACCGAAGGCCTGAGTCACAAGGTCATCCGGTCGCTCATCGACCGGCACCTGGATCAGCTGATCGCTCTGTCCCACGACGGGCTCCCCCCGGCGCTACGGCAGAGTCTGGACCTGCCGACCCTGCCCGATGCGCTACGCGCGGTGCATCGCCCGGGTTCGGCGGAGGAAGCAGAGCAGGGAAGACGACGGCTCGCGTTCGATGAGCTGTTCGATCTTCAGTTGATGCTGATCCGGGCCCGTGCCGTTGCCAAGCGGCACCGGAGCGGAGTGGCCTTCACCGTCAAGCGGCAGCTCACTACTCAGCTCAAGGAGCAGCTGCCCTGGGAGCTCACCGGCGACCAGCAGCAGGCGCTGCGCGAGATCACCGCCGACATGACCGCTCCGGAGCGCATGCACCGGCTGCTGATGGGGGATGTGGGGACGGGAAAGACGGTGGTGGCGCTGTTCGCCATGCTGCTGGCGGTGGAGAACGATTTCCAGGCGGCACTCATGGCGCCCACCGAGCTGCTGGCTGAGCAGCATGGAGCCACGCTGGAAACGCTGCTGGCTCCGCTCAATCTCAAGCCGGAGCTTCTCCTCGGGCGGCAGACCGCGGCGCAAAAGGCCGCGGTGCGGAAGCGGATTGCCAGCGGCCAGGCGCGAGTCATTGTGGGAACCCACGCGCTGCTGCAGGAGAGCGTTTCGTTTCAGCGGCTCGGACTTGTGGTGATCGACGAGCAGCATCGCTTCGGGGTCGAGCAGCGGGCCGCCTTGATCGGGAAAGGGGCGGCGCCCGACGTCCTGCTCCTGACTGCCACGCCGATCCCGCGCTCACTGGCCCTGACGCTGTACGGCGATCTCGACGTTTCCACGCTCAGGCAGCGTCCCCCGGGGCGCGGTGCGGTGCGCACGGCGGTGCGGAGCAGCGGCCAGCGGGAGCGGGTACTCGAGTTCGTCCGTGGCGAATGCGGGCAGGGGAGGCAGGCGTACATCGTCCTGCCCGTCATCGAAGAGTCGGAGCGCGCCGACCTGCGCGCCGCGACGACGATGGCGCAGAGTCTTGCGGCCCGCTGGCCCGAGCTGGAGGTGGGCCTGGTGCACGGCCGGCTCAAGGCCGAAGAGCGGGACGCCGTGATGCGCCGGTTCCGGAGCGGCGAGCTGAAGGTTCTGGTGGCCACGACCGTCATCGAGGTCGGGATCGACGTGCCCGACGCCACCATCATGCTGGTCGAGCATCCCGAGCGGTTCGGACTTGCCCAACTCCACCAGCTGCGCGGCCGGATCGGGCGAGGCGCGGAGGAGAGCTACTGCATTCTCCTGGCGGAGGGAGGCGCACCTGACCGGCTGAACGGCTTCGCGGCTACGCTGGACGGCTTCAAGATCGCGGAGCTGGATCTGGCGGAGCGGGGGATGGGTGACCTCATCGGGGCGCGGCAATCGGGTGGGTTCGAGGTCCGCCATGCGCAGCTCCCGGCCGACGCCGACCTCCTGGCACGGGCGCGGGAGCTGGCCATGAGGATTATCGAGGCAGATCCGGCGTTGCAGCGGCGGGAGAACCAGCCGGTGCGGGAGCGAGCGGTGGCACGGTACCCGCGGGCGGTGGAGTTGTTCCGGGTGGGTTAACCGGGAACTCCGCGCGCGCTTTCGGTTACTCGACCGGCGCTGTCGTCAGCATCATTGAAGAATGCTTCACCACAGAGGCACAGAGGGATCGTCTTTCCGCGCTAAAACGCCAGGCGCAACCCCAATCCTGTCCCACCCGCACGCAGACTGCGCACCTCGGGCTCAAACGGGATGTTGTCCGGTCGACCTTTGGGCCGGGTCAGCTCCCAGACGAACAGCACCGTGGCACCAGCCAGCGCGGTCTCGCCGCCGATGAGCCATAGGCGGGCCTCGCTGTCGTACTGCAGCGAGGTCTGATAGAGGGCCTCGATCTCGGGATCGGCATAGGTCCGGTCTGGTCCCAGCGCGCACCGCTGATTGTCTACACTGCAACTTGCTTCCAGAATGTCAAAGGTGTCCTCCGCCCGGTTGTGAGCCAGAACCGCCAGATAGTTCATGCCGAGCGAGCCGGCCAGAAGAACCCACTTTCCATACTTGACGGCGGGGCTGAGACCCTTGACGGCGGGGTTGAGATCCTGAGCCTCGACCCGCCCCGCGAGAAGCGAGAGCAGGAAAAGAGTGGAGTAAACCCGGAGCATCATCGACGGTAGCGGTGGAGGTCGCCGTTGCCGCCGATGGCCAGCAGGCCGTCGGCCAGCGGAATGGGGCCGAGCTCGACTGGACGCCAGACCCGCAGCCGCCAGACCTCGGTGCCGTCAGGCCGAAGGGCGCGTATCGTCCCGTCGGCGCCACCGAGGATGATCTGCCCTTTCAGGACCGTGACCGGTGCGGTAACCGGCCAGTCGAGACTGGCGATCCGCTCCGCCTTCGGCTCGGGCCCGGGATCGATTCGGTAGACGGAGCCAACTTTGGTAGCCACGAACAGGGTATCTCCGATCGCCGCGAGCGAGCCGAGTACGGGGGCATCCACCGAGACAGTCCACAGGCGCCGCAGGTCAGTCGGGCGGATAGCCACCACCTGCGAATCGGTGGTTCCGGCCAGCAACGCTCCATTCCAGGCTAGCCAGGGAGCGACGACGCTGCCGGGTGACGCTGCCCGCTGCATGACCTGTCCGTCGGAGACCGCCACTCGAAAGAGTGAATCGGTGGTAGAGACCAGGATCGCCCCGTCACCAGCCGCGTCGGCCGGGGTGCGAGCGACTCCCACCCGGCGGTGCCAACGAATCTTCCCGCTGGTGGGCTCCAGCGCGACCACCTCGCCCTTCTGGGTCTCCGCCACGAGCACTCCCCCTACCATCGCCAGCGGGGCCGCGATCGCGCCCGTGGAGACGCGCCAGATCTTCTTGCCATCCTTTCGATGTAGCGCCTGAACCTTGCCGTCGGGGCGTGAGGTCGCCACGTAGATCGTGTCACCCTGAAGAAGTACACCTCCGGTGATTATCCCAGACACCCGGGCCGACCAGCGTACCTTGCCGCTCGCCAGATCCACCGCGTAGACCTTCCGGTCCATACCCCCGACGTAGAGGGTGCTGTCCCGTACTCCCATCAGTCCGGTGACCCTCTTGCCGGCGCGTGTGGTCCAGACGGGGGTCGGGGCGTTACCCGCGGCCGCGGCGGCGAGCGGGGTCGGGGGCGGCCGAAAATTCACGCAGCCCGCGTTGACGCTTCCCACGAGGAGGGCTAGACTCAACGCTCCTCGGCTCAGCCTCATTTTCCCATCGGATATGGCATGGCGGCAGTACAGATCAGCGGACTCCGCGCACACGTCGGCGAGACCATCACGGTTCGCGGCTGGGTGGTCACTACCCGGTCGAGCGGTAAGATCGCGTTTGTCGTGGTACGAGACGGCTCGGGAACGGTGCAAGGGGTCCTGTCCAAGAAAGAGGTGCCCGAGTCGACCTGGGCGGAGTTTGGATCGCTGACTCAGGAGACCAGTGTCGCCCTTACCGGCGTAGTACGGGAAGAGGCGCGGTCCCCGGGTGGTTTCGAGCTGGCCCTACAGAATGTAGAGGTACTGGGCGCCAGCCAGGACTACCCGATCACCCCTAAAGAGCATGGGACGACTTTCCTCTTCGAGCATAGACACCTGTGGCTCCGAACCCGCCGTCAGGCGGCTGTGGCCCGGGTGCGCCACGAGGTGGTCCAGGGAATCCGCGACTTTTTCTACCAGCGTGACTTCATTCTGGTCGACACCCCAATCCTGACCGGAGCCATCGGCGAGGAAGCCGGGAATCTCTTTGCCACGCCGTACTTCGACCTCGGCAACGCCTACCTGGCTCAGACCGGCCAGCTCTACGTGGAAGCCGCGGCCGCGGCCCACGGCAAGGTCTACTGCTTCGGTCCCACCTTTCGCGCCGAGAAGTCGAAGACCAGGCGCCACCTCACCGAATTCTGGATGGTGGAGCCCGAGGTTGCGTTCAACGACTCGGACGCCAACATGCGGCTCCAGGAAGAGTTCGTGAGCTACATCGTGGCCCGGGCGCTCGACCGGCGGAAGGAAGAGCTGAAGGAGCTGGAACGGGACGTCGCGCCACTCGAGCGGGTTCTCCCTCCCTTTCCCCGTATCTCTTATTCGGACGCGGTGTCCAGGCTCAACAGCCTGGGGTCCGACATCACCTGGGGCGGTGACCTCGGCGGAGATGACGAGACTTTGCTGGCCAAGGAGTTCGATCGTCCCGTCTTCGTATATAACTATCCGAGGCAGGTAAAGGCGTTCTACATGAAGGAGAACCCCGACGACCCGCGAACGGTGCTCAACAACGACTGCCTGGCGCCCGAAGGGTACGGGGAGATCATCGGCGGGTCTCAGCGCGAGGACAATTACGATAAACTGCTTGCCCGGATCATGGAACAGGGACTCGACCCCGAGGTGTATCGCTGGTACCTCGACCTACGCAAGTACGGGACGTTCGTTCATTCGGGCTTCGGGCTCGGCGTGGAGCGCACTGTGGCCTGGATCTGCGGGATTCCCCACATTCGGGAGGCGATTGCGTTTCCCCGCCAGATCCATCGGCTTTACCCGTAATCGGCGGGACAGCGGGACAGCGGGACGGTAGGGCTACCGCTGAGAAGTACGAGTTACAGCCGGACTCACTGACCCGCTGACCCGCTGACCCGCTGATTTCACCTCGTTCCACAGTCCATCCAAGACGTCTAGACCCGCTGACTGCACGTCTATCCCTCGTTCGGCAGCCAGCCGCTCGATTCCCTCGAAACGCTGACGAAACTTTCGATTGGCTCGATCCAGCGCCAGGCCGGGCGGAACCCCTGCCTTCCGCGCCAGATTGACCACCGCGAACAAAAGGTCACCTACCTCGTCCACCAGCTGCTGGCTCGGGGCAAGTCCGGGAGCGTTGGGATCCACGTCCCGGGGGGCAGCGGAGGGACTGGTGACGCTTCGCAACTCCTCCTCCACCTCGTCCAGCTCCTCGCGAACCTTGTCCAGTGGGCCTTCCACGCCTGGCCAATCGAAGCCCACCGACGCGGCTCGTTCCTGAAGCCGGTACGCCATCAAGAGCGATGGCAGGGTAGGGATGAGCCCGCCGAGCACGTGGCCCTTTCGTTCCCGGCGCTTGATGTGCTCCCAGGGCTCAGCATCGCCCAGCTCGAACAGGTGTGGATGCCGCCGGCGCATCTTGCTCTCCAGCTGGTCCGCTACGTCACCGCCGGTAAACTCGCCGAGCTCCTCGGCGATAACGAGCTGAAAGGCCAGATGAAGCAACAGATCACTGACCTCGCCCCGGATCTCCTCGGGCTGTCCTTCCCCGAGTGCGTGATCCAGCTCCAGCGCTTCTTCGACCAGATAGGGACGAAGCGTCTCTCGCGTTTGTGCCCGATCCCAGGCGCACCGTTTGCGAAGGTCGCGAACCATCGTCATCGCGCGTCCAAGCGCTGAATTGTCTTGCATTTATCCCTCGTGGCGAATATCATACCGCCCGGCTCGCCCATGACCTTTTCCCCCGAGACGACACGCGCCTGGGTGGACGTCGACCTGGCAGCGCTGGTAGCCAACGCGCGCACGGTGGCCGCGGTTTCGGGCAGCCGGTTGTTGCCAATGGTTAAAGCTAACGGCTATGGGCTGGGCGCAACGGAGGTGGCTCGCGCGCTCGAGGCACTCGATCCATGGGGCTTTGGTGTGGCCTCGATTGATGAGGCCCGGGTGCTGCGAGCCTCCGGCATCGTGCGGCCGATCCTGGTGATGACCCCGTTGCAGCCGCAGGCCATCCGACAATACCTCGATCTCGATTTGCGGCCATCCATTGGCGATGTCCCGGCCCTCGAGAGCTGGATTGCCACTGGTAGCAAACCGTTCCACGTCGAAATTGATACCGGCATGAGCCGGGCAGGCGTCCGGTGGGATGATCGGGCGAGCGTCAGCCACTTAGCCACTTTATTGCCCGCCGCGAAAGGCTGGGAAGGCGCATTCACCCACTTTCTTGCCGCGGAGTCGGATCTTGACGGCAGCAAGCGCCAGTGGGATCGCTTCCAAGAGGTGCTCCGCGTCTTACCGGGACGGCCGCCCTTGATTCATGCGTCCAACAGCGCGGGGGCGCTCCGGGGGAAGCTCTTCGCCGGTGATCTGGTACGCCCCGGTATCTATCTGTATGGTGGCGCCGCCGGGTCGCAATCACCGAAAGCGGTCGCAGCGTTGCGGGCTCGGGTCGTGGCCATCCGGTCGATTGCCGCCGGCGACACGGTCGGGTACGGAGCGACCTGGCGCGCAGAGCGGCCGACAAGGGTGGCCACGGTCGGGGTGGGCTACGCGGACGGATTTCCACGTGCCAGTCCTGCCGCGGGACCCTATCCGTTGCCGCGCCACATCGAGTTGAGCGGCAAGATGGCACCGCTGGTCGGTCGAGTCACCATGGACATGTGTATGGCCGCAGTGAGAGAGGACGTGGCAGTGGGCGACGTGGCGACGGTGTTCGGCGGGCTGATCTCGCTCGACCAGCAGGCGGAAGCAGCAGGGACGATCTCCTACGAGCTCTTGACCCGGTTGGGCCCCCGAGTCGCACGCCGTTACGGGAGATCGCCGTGAACCCTCACTTCGCGTCGCTCATTCTGGGATTGTCCCACCAGGCAGAAGCGGCTCTCAGCGGGGAGCTCCCGCCGGGCGCGGAAGGAATCGGCAGCGCGCGCCAGCTGGCGCAGACGCTGATCGATACGCTTGGGATGCTGGCCGATAAGACCTCGGACCGCCTCGATCCCGACGAAAAGCAGCTGCTGGATCAGGCGCTGACTGCGCTCCGGTTCCGTTTCGTGCAGACCATGCCGAAGGCCTGATGCGACGCGCGGCAATCATCGTTCTCGATGGCGTCGGCGTCGGCCCCGCCCACGATGCCGCGGACTACGGGGATGGCGGCAGCAACACCCTGGGCAATGTGGCTCGGGCAGTGGGAGGACTTTCGGTCCCACGGCTCGAGACCCTGGGACTGGGCCGATGCGCGGAATTGGCGGGGGTGGCGCCGGTGGCAGCGCCCACAGCGGCCCATGGAGTCTGTGAGCCCGCGAGTCCAGGCAAGGACAGTACGACGGGACACTGGGAAATCTGCGGCCTGTTGCTGGAGGCGCCGTTCCCCACCTACCCACGTGGCTTCCCTTCGGAAGTGGTGGACGACTTCGCACGCCAGACGGGGCGAGCGGTGCTGGGCAACAAGCCGGCCTCGGGCACGGCGGTGCTGGACGAGTATGGAGCGGAGCACCGCCGGACCGGGAGCTGGATCGTCTACACCTCGGCGGACAGCGTCTTCCAGATCGCCGCCCACGAGGAAACGGTACCCCTGGCGGAGCTCTATGCTGCCTGCCTGACCGCCCGGGAGCTTCTCCGGGGGCAGCACGGGGTCTCCAGAGTTATCGCCCGACCCTTCGTGGGTGAGCCCGGTGCCTGGAAGCGGACTGCCGGAAGGCGGGACTTCAGCCTGCCCCCGCCCGGCCCCACGCTGTTGGACCGGCTGGCCGAGCGGCAGGTACCAAGGGTAGGGGTCGGCAAGGTAGACGATCTGTTTGCCGGCCGTGGCATCACCAGCATCCACACCGAGACTAACGCGGAGGCCTACGCATTGATCGAGGGGGCTTTGGCCGCGATGCACCGTGGATTGCTGCTGGCCAATGTGATCGAGTTTGATCAGAGCTGGGGTCACCGGAACGACGTTGAAGGCTTCCGCCGCGGGCTGGTGGAGCTGGACCGCAGCGTACCCCGGCTGTTGAACGGGGTGCGCGAGGATGACCTCGTTATCTTTACGGCCGATCATGGCAATGACCCGACCACGCCGTCCACCGATCACTCACGCGAGATCGTTCCACTGCTGGTGTTTGGCCCTAAGGTCCGTCCGGCGGATCTAGGTCGCCGTCGCACCTTTGCCGACATCGGCCAGACCGTGGCCGAGTTTCTCGGGGTTCCGGCATTGGGTGCTGGCACCTCGTTTCTACCCGAGGTTTGGCTTGACTGATTCTCTGATATCTGCCGCACGAACGGCTCAGGCGCGCGCCTATGCCCCATATTCGAACTTCCGGGTGGGCGCGGCGCTCGAGAGCCTTGACGGGGCGGTCTTCAGTGGGTGCAACGTCGAAAACGCGTCCTACGGACTCACCATCTGCGCCGAGCGGGCGGCTATCTGCGCTGCCGTAAGTGCGGGCGTGACCCGCTTCAAGCGGGCCGTGGTGGTGTCCGATGTCGACCCGCCGGCAGCCCCGTGTGGGGCCTGCCGTCAGGTCCTGGCGGAATTTGGCCTGGACCTCCCGATCGAAGGGGTCGGGTCGCGGAAGACGGTGCGCTGGCGGCTTTCCGATCTGCTGCCGGTGGCGTTCGGCCCGGAGCAGCTTCGGTGAAGTGGTGGATTGGTGGACTACTGGCTGTCATCACCATCGCGGGCTGTCAGGAAGAGCTGACCGCTCCGGCGGACTGTCCCGCCCTTTGCCCCGGCGGACAGCCTGAGGTCTTCGACGAGGTATTTCCCGCCGTCACCGGGGCGGACAGCAGCTACGTCGGATACGTCCAGCCGTACCAGGCCCCGGCAATGCTGGTCTCCAACGGCCTTCAAGGCTTCGAGGACCGCGGGCTGGTGCGGTTCCTGGCCCGCGCGAGCACGGTCACGGTGCGCGACACGGCGCGCACCTACACTATCGACTCAGTAGCGCTGAGCTTCAGCGTCGTCGCTCGCGACACCAACCAGACCGGTCTCCAGCTCGAGCTGTACCGGCTCCCCCCCTCGTTCGATTCCAGCGCGACCTTCGGTTCCGTTGCTCCTGCCTTCGTTCCGGAGAATCTCGTCGCCACCGTGGACGTGGCGGACACCCTCAACGCCGGCGTCGTACGGACGGTCTTGCAGGGTGCGGACCTCAGCAGGGTGGAGATTCCGGCTGCCGATAGCGGGCGGCTGGCCCTGGGCATTCGGATTGACTCACCGGTGCCGACTGGCATACGGGTAGGGGCGCTCGCCAGTGGATCGGGTCCGATTTTTACGACCTACGCAACGCTGGACGTTCCCGACACCGGGACGGCCAGGCTCAGGACGATCCCGCTGGGCCCCGCGTTGACGACGTACGTCGAGGAAGTGCCCCCGGTCATTGACACGACATTGCTGACGGTAGGCGGGTCAGTATCGTCGCGCGCGTTGCTCCGGTTTAGTCTCCCCTCGCGGATCCGCGACTCGGCCACGATAATTCGCGCCACCCTCGAGTTGACCCCGGTTGCACCCATTACGGGACTGCCGACCGACCCGGGCATCCTGCTGAGCCGACCCGTGTTAGCCGATGTGGGCGCGAAGTCACCGGTGAACCCGACGGTGGGCCTCACGGGCCTGCTCGCACCACCGGCAGATACGCTCGAGGTCGGGACCACTACGGTCAGTCTCGAGGCCGTTCGCCTGGTCGAGCTGTGGTTGGGCCGGACAACGCGGCCTTCAGCGCTCATGCTATCGCTCACGCCGGAGGCAGCCAGCTTTACCCGACCGGTCTTCTACTCCACCCGCGCCGCGGACCCGGCACTCCGGCCGCAGCTCCGGATCAGTTATCTGCTTTCATTCCCATTCGAGACTCCTTAGGTGCGCCGAGCTCTTCTCTTTCTGGCCTTGATGAGCCTTCCGGGTGCAGTCGAAGCGCAGTCCTCCCAGTTTGGTGTCCGCGGGTTGGGTTACCCGGGGCGAGCGTTGGCGGTGCGTGCGATCGGGACCGGTGGTGGGTTTGGACTGATGGATCCGGAGTCGAGCCAGAACCCGGCCGCGCTGGCCAGCGTGCAAAACGTCACGGCGGTGTTCACGATCACTCACGGCCGCCGGACCGTAGAGAATCCCGCCGGAACCGCCTCGGTGCAAGACACTCGATTTCCTCAGCTCATGGTTGCGGGAGGGGTGCGGCCGCTTCCGATGGTCGTCGGGATCAGTTTTTCCAACTACACCACCCGAGATTTCTCGCTGGCGAGCTCGGGGACTATCGACTTGCGCGGAGTTCCGGTGAACGTGAGCGACACGCTCTCCTCGCGGGGCGGCCTCAGTGATCTCCGGATTGCGGGCTCCTACCGTTTCGGAACTCGATGGGCGGTCGGCGGCGGTTTCCATATTCTCACCGGATCCAACCGGCTCAGCTTGACCCGGAGATTCGATGATCCCAACCTCCTGGCCAGCCGACAGAGGACCGAGCTGTCATTCGCCGGAGTAGGCCTCTCGGTTGGAGTGACACGCCAGTTCGGCCCCAACTTCGCCGTCTCCGCGATGGCGCGGTCTGACGGGCACGTCAACATGGACCGCGATTCCGCCAGAGTCGGCACCATCGACCTGCCCTATTCGGCGGGACTGGGTCTCCGCTGGCGCCTGTCGCCAAGGCTCGACTTTGGGGGACAGGCCCTGTTCCGGACCTGGTCGGGCGCGAACAGCGATCTGCTTGCGCTGGGCGGAACCGGGGCGCAGAACACGGTCGAGGCTGCGGTGGGTGCGGAATACACTACCGATTCGAAGCAGCCATTCCATCGCCCGCTTCGAATTGGGGCTCACTACGCCACGTTGCCGTTTCCCCTGGTGCCCGGGGAGCAGGGCCAGCAATTCGGCCTGTCGGTGGGAAGCGGCGTGCGGCTCGCGCAGCAGCGGGCCGGTCTGGATGTTGCGCTCGAACACGTGTGGCGCTCTGAGGGGGTCTATTCCGAGAACGGGTTCAGTCTCTCGCTCGGAGTGTTGGTGAGGCCATGAGCGGGCGGACCGGCTATTATTTCCCCATGCTGAAGCGCGTCTACATCGAGACCTACGGCTGCCAGATGAACGTGGCCGACTCTGAACTGATGTTCGGGGTTCTCGGTCGCGAGGGGTACCTCCGGGCCGAGAAGCCGGAGGACGCCGATGTCATGCTGGTCAACACCTGCGCCGTGCGTGACAACGCGGAGCAGCGCGTGATCGGCCGGGTGGGTGAGCTGCAGCGACACAAACGGCCCGGCGACGTGCTGGGCGTGGTGGGATGCATGGCTCAGCGGTTGGGCCCGGCGCTCCTCGCCCAGGTGCCCCGGGTCGACCTGGTGGTGGGCCCCGACGCATACCGCAACCTTCCCGAGCTCATCGGTATGGCCCATAGCGGTCAGCGGGTCAGCGACACGGAATTCCGCTCCTGGGAGCACTACGAAGACGTGCCGGCGGTGCGGGAAAAGGGCCCGACCGCATTTGTCACGGTACAGCGGGGCTGCGATTACCGCTGCACCTTTTGCATCGTTCCTCAGACCCGGGGACCGGAGCGGAGCCGGCTGCTCGCAGATGTGCAACGAGAAGTGCGCGCTCTGGTGGAGCAGGGTACTACCGAGGTCACGTTGCTGGGGCAGACGGTCAATAGCTATCACGACGGCGACCACGATTTCGCCGACCTGCTGCGCGCCGTAGGCGGTGTCGAGGGGCTGCGTCGGATCCGCTTTACCAGCCCATACCCCACCGATTTCACGCCCCGGGTCATCGAGGCGATCGCAACGACCTCGGCGGTCTGCGAGCACATCCACCTGCCGGCGCAGAGCGGCTCGAATGCGGTACTCAGACGAATGCTCCGGCGCTATACCCGCGAGCGATATCTGGAGGTCGTTGAGGAGTTGCGCCGCGCGGTACCGGGCATCACCCTCTCGACGGATATCATCGTCGGGTTTCCGGGCGAGACCGAGGAGCAGTTCGAGGCGACCCTCAACCTCGTCACTCAAGCCGATTTCGACGACGCCTACACCTTCAAATATTCGGTCCGGGAAGGCACCCCGGCGGTTCGCCTCGCCGACCACGTGGCCGATGAGGTTGCCTCGGTGCGGCTTGCCCGGCTCATCGAGACGGTGCGAAGTAACGTACGCCGGAAGAACATGGCCCGGATCGGGGAGACGCACGAGGTCCTCGTGGAGCGTCCGGCCCGCCGCGGCGATCTCATGCTGGCACGCACCCGCACCAACCAGCTGGTTCTGCTGGATCTCCCCGCTACCGCCATTGGGGAATACCATAGCGTTCGCCTTACCGGTACTACCGGATCGACCTTTACCGGGGCCGTGCTTCTCCCCCTCGCCGGCCTCAGGGCCAGCTCTCCCCTGGCGGTCCTGTGATCAAGAACCTGGTCGAAGACCACGTCGTGGCCGCATACGATACGCTGCGACCGCTGTTCCCGGCGTACTGCGGTTGCGATCTCTGCCGCGACGACGTGCTGACCTTTGCGCTGAATCGGGTCCCGCCGCGCTACGTCTCGAGACGGGAAGGCGCGGTGGTGACGGAAGTGAACCTGGAGAAGGAACAGAGTCGTGCGGCCATCGAGGTGGTCGTGATGGAAGCGCTGCGCAAGATCTCGGTGGCGCCCCGTTGTGGCCGGCGGGGAGGCACCACCCCCGGCTAATCGGATGGCCGCGATGAGACTGCGGCCCGCCATTCTGTTTACCACCGCCTACGGGGCCGGTCTCGCGACCGGCCTTCTGCATTTTGGCGCCCCACTCGGCGTAGTGGTGGTTACCGCCGTGGCGGCCGTCCTGGTGAGGCAGCAGTTGGGGACTCTGCTGATCTGCGCCGCTCTGCTCGGTCGTTTGAGCGGTGAGCTCGCCTGGCTCCGAGAAGCCCAGCAGTGTGCTGTGCGGCTGCCGGCGGCGCGACTGCGCCTCTCCGTTCGTCTGCTCGAGCCGGCGGACTCGACCGGGGGTCTGGTGGCGATACAACCAGAGCAGGCCGGGTGCAGCGGACCCGTCCCCGGCCGCTGGCCTGCCGGGCGTCGGATGGACGCGGGTCTGGTAGCGCAGGTGACCGGGCAGTGGATTCCGCGGCCAGCCGTGGGCGGACGGCCGTCCGGTATCCTCGTGGTCAACGCTGCAAGCGGCGGAGCCGGGCACCCGGGTGCGGGAGCGCGGCTCCGGACCGCGCTGTCACACAGCAGCCGGACGCTGTATGGCGAGCGTGCGCCGATGGTGGACGCGCTCATTCTGGGTCGGCGTGGCGGCATCGACCGGGCGCTCCAGGATCGGTTCGCGCAGTCCGGATTGGTTCACCTCCTCTCGATTTCGGGGTTCCATGTCGGAGTGATCACCGGCTGGGTCTTCCTTTTGTGCCGAATGCTCCGCCTGGGAAGAGGGCGCGCCCTGGCGCTGGCTGCTGGCGCCAGCGTCGCCTACGTGGCCTTCCTTGGCTGGCCCGCACCGGCCACCCGGGCAGCCGCACTCGCCGTGCTCCTGGCCGTGAGCCGGGTACGTCAGCGACAAGTCGAGACCAACTCCCTTTTGTCGGCAACCTGCCTCTGTGTTCTTCTCGTCGATCCGTGGGCGGTTCTCGATTTGGGGGCTTGGTTATCCGCGGCCGCACTCTGGGGCGCCACCACCTTTAGCCAATGGACCGATCGGACCCTGGGCGAGACGGCCTGGTGGAGGACCCTCGGCTCGTCAGTCGGCGCGACTCTCGCCACCGCGCCAATAACGGCCACAATGCTCGGAGCTGTGGCGGTGATCGGTATCGTCCTCAACTTCTTCGCTATTCCCCTCGCGGCGGTCGCGGTGCCCGGGGTGCTGGCCAGTCTGCTGGTCTTCCCGTTGTCGGCCGGAGTGGCCGGGTCTCTTGCGGGTGGCGCTGGCCTGGCTCTCTCTCTGCTTGAGATGCTGGCCACCGTGGGCGCTGCCGTGCCGGGTGGTCATGTCATCGAGCCCGCGGAGATCCGCTCCGGGTTGCCCTGGATCCTCGCCCTCGCTCTCGGCCTCTGGTGCATCGGTAGGCGCAATACGCTCGGGGAGGCCTTCCGGAGGTGGGGATGGGCCGCAGTCGTGGGACTCTGGGTCAGCCTGTTCTGGTCCTGGCCCCACCACATGGCTAACAGCGGCCCAGGACTCGCGTTACATTTTCTCGACGTCGGCCAGGGAGATGGTGCGGTGCTGCGGACGCCTGGCGGGCGTTGGGTCCTGATCGACGCGGGCCCGCGGAGCGGCCAGAGCGATGCCGGCCGCCGGGTGGTAGCTCCATTTCTGGCCGGTCAGGGAGCCCGGCAGCTGGCGATCGTCATCGTTTCCCACGCACATGCCGACCATCTCGGCGGCATTCCCAGCGTGTTGGATCGGTTCGACGCCCAGCTGGTGCTCGAGCCGGGCGAGCGGGTGGCCGATCCGCTCTACTATGCCTTCCTCGATGAGCTCGCTGCCGACGCCGTCCGGTGGCACGTCGCCCGCCGTGATGAGCGCTTCGTTCTGGACGGCGTTGCGTTCACGGTTCTGCACCCCGATCCAGCGTGGCAGGGATGGGGGGAGGACGTCAACGAGGACTCGCTCGTCCTGCTGGTGGAGTACGGCCACTTTCAGGCGCTGTTCGCCGGTGATGCGGGATTTCCAGCGGAGACCGAGATGCGGAACCGAACGCGGGCGGTCGACCTGCTCAAGGTCGGGCATCACGGAAGCCGCGGAAGCACGAGCGACGAGTGGCTCGATTCGCTGCGGCCCAGTGCCGCGGTGATATCGGTAGGGCGGAACAAGTATGGCCACCCCTCGCCACCGACGCTCGCCCGGTTGCGACGCCACCGGGTGCAGGTATGGCGTACCGATCGTGACGGCGCCATAACCGTCACAACCGATGGAGCGGAAATGACGGTCCAGTCCGAGAGTCGCTCCACCACGTACAACGTGAGGTAGACAGGGTGAACAGTGAACAGTAAAAAGTGAACGGGCGGTCACCAGCCATCGAGGCATCCTGTTCACCGTTTACTGTTTACCGTATATGCTCTTATCAGGAGATCCCTTTGAATACGCACGTCACGACCATCGAGCGCTTCATCCTGGACCAGGAAGACCGCTACCCCGAGGCTACCGGAGAGCTGTCCAACCTCCTCTACGACATCTGTCTTGCGGCCAAGATCATCGCCGCGTCCATCAGGCGGGCAGGGCTGGTCAACATTCTGGGCGCGGCCGGCATGCAGAACATTCAGGGCGAGGAGCAGCAGAAGCTCGACATCTTTGCCAACGAGACGCTGAAGAACTGCCTCAAGCATACCGGACGGGTCTGTGTGATGGGCTCGGAGGAAGACGACGACATCATTCCCGTTCCCCCAGAATACCCGGTCGGTAAGTACGCCGTCCTCTTCGACCCGCTCGACGGTTCCTCCAACATCGACGTCAACTCCGCAGTCGGTACCATCTTCAGCATCTATCGGCGGGTCAGCATGCATGGGCGAGGCACGTCAGCCGATGTCCTCCAACCGGGCTGCAAGCAGGTGGCGTCCGGCTACATCATGTACGGCTCGAGCACGATGCTGGTGTATACCACGGGGCAGGGGGTGCATGGCTTCACGCTCGACCCAACGATCGGTGAGTTCCTGCTCTCCCACCCAAAGATCACCACACCCCGCGTCGGCAAGTACTACAGCGTGAACGAGAGCAACTTCCCCCGCTGGGATAAGGGCATGCAGACAGCGGTGCGCGGGCTCAAGGGCGACTTGCCCGGCGGGGTGGGCCCCGACGGAGTGACGCCAAAGAACAGTCGCTACATGGGCTCGCTGGTGGGCGATTTTCACCGTAACCTCGTCGCCGGCGGCATTTTCCTCTATCCGGCCGACAGCAAGAATCCGCGGGGGAAGCTCCGGCTGCTGTACGAGGCCAGCCCCATGGCGTTCCTGGCCGAGCAGGCCGAGGGGTCGGCCACCGACGGGGTCAACCGGATCCTCGATATCATGCCGGAGCAGCTGCACCAGCGGACGCCCCTGGTGATCGGCTCGAGGGAAGACGTGGGCTTCGTCGCCGACACACTGCGGCGGGTGGCCACGCGCTCCAGCGGAGCCGTTTCCCAGCCGGCGTCGTGAAGACCGTCTACGGGCCGGAAGACTGGACCGGCGACCCCGCCGGTGATCTCGGACGTCCCGGTGAGTTCCCCTTCACCCGGGGCCCTTACCCCAACATGTACGGCGGTCGGCTCTGGACCATGCGCCAGTATGCCGGGTTTGGGACGGCGCAGGAGACTAACCAACGCTTCCGGCAGCTCCTCGCCGCCGGCCAGGTGGGGCTCTCGACTGCGTTCGATCTGCCTACGCAGATGGGCTATGACTCGGACCATCCGATGGCCCAGGGTGAGGTCGGCCGGGTGGGAGTGGCCATCGACACGGTGGAGGACATCAAGACACTATTTCGGGAGATCCCGCTGGACCTCGTGTCGACGTCGATGACGATTAACGCGACCGCCGCCATCCTCCTGGCCATGTATGTCGTGGCCGGCGAAGAGCAACAGGTACCACGCAGCAAGCTCACCGGAACAGTTCAGAATGACGTGCTCAAGGAATACATCGCGCGGGGCACGTACATCTATCCCGCCGGTCCATCCCTTCGTCTGGTGGCTGACATCTTCCGCTTCGTCGCGGACGAGGAGATGAGCTTCAACCCGATCTCGATCAGCGGTTATCACATGCGGGAGGCCGGCGCTACGGCAGTGCAGGAAGTGGGATTTACGCTGGCCAATGCACTGGAGTATGTCCGGGTCGCGGTGGCGGCCGGACTCAGCATCGACAGTTTCGGTCCGCGGCTCTCGTTTTTCTTTGCCAGCCACAACAACCTCCTCGAGGAGGCGGCCAAGTTTCGGGCTGCACGACGGCTCTGGGCCCGGCTGGTACGCGAGCGCTTCGGCGCCGGCGATGCCACCGCGCGGATGCGGTTCCATACCCAGACCGGCGGTGTCACCCTGCAGGCGCAGCAACCGCTCAACAACGTGGTGCGGGTGACGGTGCAGGCGCTGGCCGCGGTGCTTGGTGGCACCCAGTCACTCCACACCAACGGGTACGACGAGGCCCTCTCCCTGCCCAGCTCGGAGTCGGCAACGCTGGCGCTTCGCACCCAGCAGATCCTGGGGTTCGAGTCCGGCGTGTCCGATGTGGTGGATCCGCTCGCCGGCAGCTATTACGTCGAGGCGCTCACCGATTCGATCGAGACCGGTGCCCGCGAGCTGATTGCCATAGTAGATGGATTGGGGGGCGCCGCTCGAGCGATCGAGCAGGGTTTTTTCCAGGAGGCCATCGCCCGGAGTGCCTATGAGATCCAGAAGGCCCAGGAGTCGGGTGAACGGGTGGTGGTGGGGGTCAACCGGTACGTCGATGACTCGCCACCGCTCTCGATCCAAGCCCCTGATTTCTCCGCGCTGGAGGGCGAACAACGCGCCCGGCTGGCGGAGATCAGGCAACGGCGTGGTGGCAGCGCAGTCTCGGCTGGGTTGAAGAAGGTGCGCAACGCCGCGGCGGGCTCTGATCCGCTCATGCCTCCCATCATCGACGCAGTCCGGGCCCGTGCGACCCTCGGCGAGATCAGCGACACCCTGCGCGAGGTATGGGGGGTCTACCGGCCGGCGTAAAGCGGATTACAGCAGCGATGATCCGGTGAGAGTCAACCGTGGTATGCCGGCATCATAGCGCGCTTGTACGCTTCTTCCCGGCTCGGTAAGTTTAGCAGCTGATTTCGTTTACCCCCAAGCGGGCGACCATGCCGACCTATGAGTACGAGTGCCCGGAAGGGCACGAGTTCGAGCTCTTTCAGAAGATGAGCGAGAAGCCCCGCGCCAAGTGTCCGGTGTGCGGCAAAACCGCGGTCCGGCAGATCTCCGGTGGAGCCGGGTTGGTATTCAAAGGCAGCGGCTTTTACATCACCGACTACGGCAAGGACGGCAAAGGTCCGCGCAAGGATCCGTCGGAGAAGTCCGACAGCGGAGCCGCCAAGGAAGCCAAGCCCGCAGCCGAGTCCAAGTCTGAGGCCTCCTCGAAGTCGGAGAGCCGACCCACCGCCAAACCCGAAGCCAAGCCCGCCAAGCATCCGCCCAGCAAGAGCCGCGGGAAGGCCGCTCCCGAGTGAGCGACACGCTTCGCGCCGAGCTGTCGCGGGTAGCCACGCGGCTCGGTGCTGACGGCATCGAGTTCGTGCTGGAGCGCCCGCGGGACGCGGGGCATGGCGACCTCGCGACCAACCTCGCGATGGTGCTCGCGCGGCGGGAGCGCGCCAACCCGCGCAAGACGGCCGAGCGGGTGCTACAGGAACTGCATCTCTCACCTGATCTGGTCGAGAAGACCGAGATCGCGGGCCCCGGCTTCATCAACTTCTGGCTGGCCGGTGACCAGCTCGCGAGCGTGCACGCTCGCATCCTCTCCCAGGGAGCCGACTACGGACGCAGCGACCTCGGCCAGGGGCTCGAGGTCAACGTGGAGTTCGTCTCCGCGAATCCCACTGGGCCCTTACACGTCGGGCACGGCCGGCAGGCGGCCCTGGGTGACGCAATTGCGTCTCTGCTCCAGTGGACCGGTCACAAGGTGGTCCGTGAGTTTTATTACAACGACGCCGGCGTCCAGATTGCCAACCTGGGCCTGAGCGTACAAGCGCGGGTGCGCGAGGCTCGGGGCGAGCCGGCCTCGATTCCCGAAGGCGGATATCACGGCGAGTACATCAAGGAGATCGCGGCCGCCTATGTCCGCGAGCATCCCGACGACCCCCGCGCCGTGCGGGTCGAGGACGTTCAGCGCGTAGCGGTGCGCGAGCTGCGGGAGGAGCAGGACCGCGATCTCAAGGCGCTGGGCGTGGTATTCGACGTCTACTCCCTGGAGTCCTCGCTCTACTCGGACGGAAAAGTGGACGCCGTGGTCGGTGCGCTCGGTGCACGGGGCCAGACCTACGAGAACGACGGGGCGCTCTGGCTTCGCACTACCGCCTATGGTGACGATAAGGACCGGGTGATGCGGAAGTCGGACGGGAGCTTCACCTACTTCGTGCCTGACGTGGCCTACCATGTCACCAAGTGGGAGCGCGGATTCCGCCGCGCCATCAACGTGCAAGGAGCCGATCACCACAGTACGGTGACCCGGGTGCGCGCCGGTCTCCAGGCGCTCGGGATGGGTGTTCCACTCGATTATCCGGAATACGTGCTGCACCAGATGGTGACCGTCACCAAAGGTGGCGACGAGGTCAAGATCTCCAAGCGCGCCGGCAGCTACGTCACCGTGCGGGAGCTGATCGACGACGTCGGTATCGACGCGGTGCGCTACTTCTTCCTCATGCGGAAGGGCGACTCGCAGCTGATCTTCGATGTTGACCTGGCCCGGGAACAGAGCGACAAGAATCCGGTCTTCTACGTGCAAATGGCTCATGCCCGGCTGACCGGAATCTTTCGCACCGCCGATCGGACTCCCGAGTCGGTGATCGCTAATCTCGACGTCGACGCACTCCCGGCTCCCCAGGACGTCGAGCTCCTCAAGAAGCTGGCTGCCTTCCCCGAGGTGGCGGAGGCTGCGGCGCGCGAGCGTGAGCCTCATCGGATCGCCACCTATCTCCACGACCTGGCGACCACCGTGCACGGCTGGTATCACCACACCCGCGCCGTCGGGGCTCCCGAGGGTCCTTCCACCGAGCAGGCCCGGCTACTGCTGGCCCGGGCCGCCCGAACCGTCCTGGCCAATGCGCTGGGTCTGCTCGGCATTTCTGCCCCTGACAGGATGTAATCGGATGTCATTGCTCGTCGTCGGAAGCATCGCGCTCGACTCCATCTTTACGCCGTTCGGCGAGACCGCCGACGCCCTGGGTGGATCGGCCGTCTACTTCAGCGTTGCCGGCTCCCTTCTTCATCCGGTTCAGGTAGTGGGTGTGGTCGGTCAGGATTACCCGTACGCTGAGCTCGAGCGGCTGGCCCCCCGGGGCATCGACTGGTCTGGTGTCGAGCGGGCGCAAGGCGAAAGCTTCCGCTGGAAAGGGAAATACTCCTACGACCTGCAGAGCCGCGAGACACTGGAGACACGGCTGGGCGTGTTCGCCGACTTTCAGCCCAAGCTGCCGGCGTCCTTCCGGTCGTCACGATTCCTTTTCCTGGGCAACATCGATCCTGAGCTCCAGCTCGGAGTGCTGGACCAGGTGAAGAATCCCGAGCTGGTGGTGTGCGACACCATGAACTACTGGATCCAGAGCAAGAAGGCGGAGCTGTTACGCCTGCTGAGCCGGGTGGACGTCCTGATGGTGAACGACGGTGAAGCGCGTGAGCTGAGTGGCGACTGGAACATTCATCGGGCCGGACGCTGGATCCTGGCCCACGGTCCCAAACGCGTGGTCATCAAGCAGGGTGAGCACGGAGCGCTCCTGATCGAAGCGAACCGTACCTTCTATGTGCCGGCGTTTCCCCTCGAGACCGTGTTCGACCCGACCGGTGCCGGCGACGCCTTTGCCGGCGGGTTCATGGCCTATCTCGCCCGCACCCGGATGGTGACCGAAGACAATATCCGCCGAGCGATGGTGTACGGGGCGGCATTGGGATCGTACGCCGTCGAGCAGTTTGGAATCCGCGCCTTCGATGGGCTTACGCTGACCGATGTGGAGACGCGGGTTCGTGCCTTCCAGGATCTGACCCATGTCCCCCTCGCTCAGGCGCTGGCGTGAAGAAAACGGCGGGCGCACCGAGTGAGTACGCCGCCGCGGGTGTGGACCTCGAGACCGCGGAGGCGGCCAAAGCGCGCATCGGCGAGCTGGTAGCGGGCACCCGTACCGCGTTGTCTACTGGACGGGTCGGGGCATTCGGGGGAATGGTGCGCATCCCGGCTGACATGCAGCGCCCCACCCTGGTCCTCAGCACCGATGGGGTCGGTACCAAAGTGCTCGTGGCGTTACAAGCAGGACGTTTCGATACAGTGGGCGAAGACCTGGTCAACCACAGCGTCAACGACATCCTGGTGCACGGCGCCTCGCCCATTGCCTTCATGGACTACATCGCGGGCTCTGGGCTCGGCGTGGAGCAGATCGCACAGATCGTGGAGGGGATCGCCCGAGGGTGCCGTGCCCATGGGATGGCGCTCGCCGGCGGTGAGACGGCACAGATGCCGGGGTTGTACCAGCCTGGGACGTACGACCTGGCCGGCACCATCATTGGAGTCGTAGAGGAAGATCGCGCGCTCCATGGTGATGCCATCACGCCGGGCGACGTGCTCCTGGGCTATGCGTCCACCGGGCTGCACACCAACGGCTACACGCTCGCCCGGCGAATCGTTTTCCAGCAGATGGGTCTGGACCTGGCGGACCGGCTGGGAGACACCGGGCAGACCGTCGCCCAGGCACTGCTGGCGGTTCACCGGAGCTACTACCGGAGCGTGGTTCCGGTGCTCGACCGTATGCACGGTCTGGCACACATTACGGGAGGGGGAATAGGGGGTAATCTGGTGCGGATATTGCCTGCTGACAGTCAGGCGACAGTGGATCCCGACAGCTGGGACCTGCCGCCGCTTTTCACGACGCTGCAGCAGGCAGGACGGGTCTCCGCCGGGGAAATGCGAGACGTTTTCAACCTTGGAGTTGGCCTCATCGCCGTGCTGCCCCCAGGTGCCGTAGCGGCCGCCCAAAGCGCCGCTGCCGCCGACGGGGTCCCCACTTGGGTGATGGGCGAGATTCAGCGTGGCAACCGCACCGTGCGTTTCGCCCGTCCGTAACGGAGAATACGATGCGCGCCGCTCCTCTCCTCTCAGGCATCTTCCTGGTCGCACTAGCCTCGCCCGTATTGGCCCAGACCCCCGAGTGCTCGGCCTATGCTTCCAACGCCCAGCGGGTCTGTGCTGCGGCGGTGGACGGCACCCGCGCCCTTCACCCGCTCATGGGCGTGCTGGTGAGCGGCGGCAACCCGGTGATGGGCTCAGCCGCCCCGCTTGGTGGTCTCGGGCACGCCTCGCTGACCCTGCGCGCCAATGCAGTTGAGTTAGTGCTTCCGGATCTATCGTACAACGGCGGCGCTTCTTCCATACCTGCGGGAGACAAGTTATGGGCCCCGGCTCCTCAGTTTGAAGGTGCCCTCGGAGTCTTTGGAGGAGTCGGCAATGGACTGCTCGCCATAGATCTGCTGGGCTCGGCGCAGCTGTTGCCCGCCGACCAGATCGACAACCTGACGGTCGACCCGAGCGCGACAACCGTCGGCGGGGTGGCGCTCGGGCTGGGATATGGCGCGCGGGTGGGGCTTCTACGCGGTAGCGGGCCGCTTCCCGCGGTGTCGGTGAGCGTCATGCAGCGTAACATTCCCCAGATCACCTACGGTAACGTTCCTGCCGGAGACCGCTTCAGCTACGGCGTCGATCTCCATGCTACCAATCTCCGGCTGGTGGCGAGCAAGCGGATTGTATTCCTCGACCTCGCGGCCGGCCTGGGCTGGGACAAGTACACCGGTGATGCCACCATTCAGTTTCGGGATCCGATCACCAATGCGGCTCAGCCCGCAATCCCGGTGGAGCTCAATAGCTCCCGGGTCCTCGGGTTTCTCAATGCGGGGATGAACCTGTCAGTCGTGCGCCTCACCGGCGAAATCGGCTACCAGGGCGGGAAGGATCAGAACCTGTCCAGCGACTTCGAAGACTTTGACACCACGAAGGGGAAGTTATTCGCCGGCCTCGGCCTGCGAGTGGGCTTCTAGCGCTGGGTGGACGAGCGGGAGGCAATGGCCCGCGCTCTCGACCTCGCGTGGCGGGGTTGGGGAAAGGTCCAGACGGATCCACTGGTAGGAGCGGTGGTCCTCAATGAAGGAAAGCCGGTAGGGGAAGGATGGCATCCAGAATACGGTGACCGGCACGCCGAAACGGTGGCGTTAGCCGACGCCGGTGAGCGGGCTCGAGGGGCGACGCTGGTCGTCACCCTCGAGCCCTGCTCGCATCAAGGCAAGCAGCCGGCCTGCACCGATGCAATCATTCGGGCTGGTGTGGCTCGGGTGGTTGCCGCCATGCGGGATCCCAATCCGCTGGCCGCCGGCGGCGCCGAGCGGCTCCGCGAGGCAGGTGTGGAAGTGGAGATCGGCCCCCTGGGGGACGCCGCCGCGGTGCAGAACGCCAGCTTCTTCCACGGCCTTCGGGATCGAACCCGTCCATTCCTCGCTCTCAAGCTGGCAACCACCCTGGACGGGAAAATTGCGGACGGGTTCGGCCGGTCCCGGTGGATCTCCGGAGAGCCGGCGCGGGACTACGTGCAGTGGCTTCGGGCCGGCTTCGATGCCATCGCCATTGGTGGCCGCACCGCGCGGCTCGACGACCCCGCGCTCACGGTCCGCGGTCCGGTTCGCCCCCGAACGGCGCCCCGCCGCGTGGTCTTCGATCGGGTGGCTGATCTGGGAACCAACCTCACCCTCGTCCGCACCGCCGGCGAAACCCCAACCATGGTCGTGGTCTCACCCGACGCCGATCAAGACAGAGTCCGGCGTCTGGCAGCCGCAGGAGTGACCCTGGTCCCGGCCCGGACCCTCCCCGAGGCGCTCGGCTTGCTGAGAGAGCAGGGAATCAATTCCCTTCTTGTGGAAGGCGGCGGCCAGCTGGCCGGTGCCTTCCTCGCGGCCGGCCTGATTGACCGCTATTACTGGATTCAGGCTCCCTTCTGGCTGGGCGAAGGCGGGGTGCCGGGCCTGCCTGGGCTGCCGACCCGTGGCCTGGACCAGGCTGACCGTTGGCGGGTGGTGGAGCGCAGGCCTCTGGGAGACGACACCCTGCTGGTTCTGGATCGAGGCTGATGTTTACTGGAATCGTCACCGGCATCGGCACGGTACGGAAGGCCGTCACTCGTGCCGGAGGATTGGTGATCACCATCGAGTCACCCTATCGCGGCCTGGAGCCCGGTGAGAGTGTCGCGGTTGATGGCGCCTGCCTGACGGTCGAATCCGCTCTCCCTGATGCCTTCAGCGTTCACGTGGTGCGCACCACCCTCGATCGAACCCGCTTTGGGGAGTACGCCGCCGGACGGCGAGTCAATCTGGAGCGGGCGTTGAAGGTGGGCGACCGGCTGAGTGGCCATCTCGTTCAGGCGCACGTGGATGGGGTAGGACGGGTCGAACTGGTGGCCCAGCGGGAGGACGCCAGGCTGCTCGATCTCCGGGTTCCCGACGACGTGGCTCAGGTGACCGTGAACCTCGGGTCGATCACCGTGGACGGCGTGAGCCTTACCGTCAACGCGAAGCCGGCCCGGGACGTAATCCAGATCTCCCTCATCCCGTTTACTTTACAGCATACGACGCTGGGCGAGCGAGTGGCAGGCGATGGGGTACATGTCGAGGCGGATGCGATCGGGAAGTACGTGGCAGCGTTGCTGGAGGAAGAGCGTAAGCGGTGAGCGGTAACCAGTAAGCGGGGACTCCCGGCCTCTCTATCCCGCTCACCTCTCACCGCTCACGTTTTTGGAGAAACATGACGACTTTCGGGACTATCGAGCAGGCGATCGACGATCTGCGGAACGGTAAGATCGTGATCGTGGCCGACGACGAGGATCGCGAGAACGAGGGCGATCTCGTTTGTGCCGCGGAGCTTGCCACACCCGAAATGATCAACTTCATGACCCTGCACGGGCGGGGATTGATCTGCCTGGCCCTCACCGGCGAGCGTTGCGACCAGCTTGGTCTGCCCCAGATGACCGAGCGCAACACCGAAGAGCTGTCTACCGCCTTTACCATCAGCATCGACGCCCAGCGCCGGTTCGGCGTGACCACCGGGATCTCGGCCACTGATCGAGCGACCACAATCCATGTCGCCATCAACCCCGCTACCGTTCCGTCGGATCTTCGGCGGCCAGGACACATCTTTCCGCTTCGTGCGCGGCCTGGCGGGGTACTTCAGCGGGTGGGGCAGACCGAAGCGAGTGTCGATCTGGCCCGGCTGGCCGGCCTCATTCCGGCGGGGGTTGTCTGCGAGATCCTCAATGCTGACGGTTCCATGGCGCGCCGGCCGGAGCTCCAGGAAATTGCGCGCCAGCACGGTCTGACGTTCGTCACCGTGTCGCAGTTGGTGGCGTACCGGCTGCGGACCGAGCAGCTGGTTCACCGGGTGGCCGAGGCACGCATCCCGACCAGCTTCGGCGACTTCACGATCATCGGCTACCGCAACGACGTGGATTCGGCGGAACATGTGGCGCTGGTCCACGGCGACATCAGCGGCCAGTCCAACATTCTGGTTCGCATGCACTCCAAGTGCCTGACCGGCGACGTGTTCGGCTCCCAGCGGTGCGACTGTGGCTTTCAGCTCGACCGAGCCATGCAGCTCATCGCGCAGGAAGGGAAGGGTGCGGTGGTGTACCTCGATCAGGAGGGCCGCGGCATCGGGCTACTCAACAAGCTCCGCGCCTATGCGCTTCAGGATAGCGGCGCCGACACGGTGCAAGCCAATGAGCGCCTGGGTTTCGCGCCTGACCTCCGAAACTACGGCATCGGAGCTCAGATCTTGAGAGACCTGGGACTCTCATCCATTCGCATCATGACCAACAACCCACGGAAGCTCGTTGGCCTGGACGGCTATGGCCTGGAGATCGTAGAGCGTGTCCCCCTTCTCGCCGACGCCGACCAAGAGAACCGTTCCTACCTTCAGGTCAAGCGCGACAAGCTCGGCCACCTCTTCACCCACTGATCCTGTGCCCGACTTCTCCGGCCGCCTGCGCGCCTCCGGGCGAGTGGCGATCCTGGTGAGCCGCTACAATGAGTTGATTACCACCAAGCTTCTCGAGGGAGCCCTCGCCTGTTGTCAGGAAGCAGGGCTTCCGCGCGAGGACGTGGACGTCGTGTGGCTGCCCGGTGCGTTCGAGCTTCCGGTAGCGGCGGCAGCGGCGGCGGAGACCGGTCGCTATGCCTGTCTGGTCGCGCTGGGCGCGGTCATCCGGGGAGAAACGCCGCACTTCGACTATGTCGCGGGTGAGGCGACCCGGGGGCTGAGCGCGGTGGCTGTGCGGCATGCCCTGCCGGTCGGCTTTGGGGTGCTGACGGTAGATACCCTCGAGCAGGCGGCGGACCGGGCAGGGGGGAGCGCGGGCAACAAAGGTCACGAGGCGGCGGCGGCGGCACTCCGGGCGGCAGACGCTCTGGCCCAGCTGCGGGGGCAGCATGCTCAGGGTTGAGACCAAGGGTCGGGCCCGCGCCCTTCAGATCCTGTATGCCTGGGAGCTGCAGGGTGGGAGACGGCCCATCCCGGCGGTAGTGAGCGGTGTAGCCCACCTGACCGGACCCGAGCCCCTCGTCTTCGACCGCGCCGAAGAGCTGGCATCAGGGGTGGTCAAGGAGATCGACAGCCTGGACGCCGAAGTGGCCCAGGCCGCGGACAACTGGCGGATGAGCCGTATCGCGGTGGTCGAGCGAAATATCCTGCGGCTCGGCATTCACGAGCTGCGGCTGGGCGCGGTAAACCCCAAAGTAGCGATTAATGAGGCGGTGCGACTGGCCCACTGGTTTGGTGGTGTCCGCGCGCCCGCCTTCGTGAACGGCATACTGGATGGGGTCGCTCACTCGCTCGGACGGCTGTAGAGCCTCCCTGTCCATCATGCTCGTCTCGTGAACATCCTCCTGGTCAATTGGCAGGATCGCGCAAATCCGCACGCGGGCGGTGCGGAGATTCATCTTTTCGAACTCTTCAGCCGGTTGGCCGCCTCCGGTCACCGGGTCCGACTGGTCTGCTCCGGGTGGACCGGCGCCCCCCGGACGGCCCGGATTGACGGCATCGACATCGAGCGGGTCGGGGGACGGGACAGCTTCGCGTTGCTGGGCCGGGGAGCGGTACGCCGGGCTCTGGCAAGCGAGAGGCCCGATATCATGGTGGAAGACATCAACAAGCTGCCACTCTTTCTTGCCCTCGGCCGGCGGCTCCCGTTCTGCGCCATCGTTCCCCACCTCTTCGGCACCACCGCCTTCACCGAGGCTCCGTGGCCGATCGCGGCTACCGTCTGGGCGGCCGAACGTCCCTTGCCCTGGGCCTATCGCCGCGCGGGCTTCCATGCCATCAGTGAGAGCACGCGGGATGATCTGGTGGCCCGCGGCGTCCCGGCCGACCGGATCCGCGTCATTCATCCTGGGGTGGATAGCAAGCATTACCGGCCCGGGCCACCGGGGCGTCGCTCGGCTACGCCTAGCTTCTTGTATGTTGGACGGTTGAAGCGTTATAAAGGAATAGATTTCGCCATCCGGGCTCTGGCGGCGGCCCGCCGACGTCGCCCCGACCTGCGGCTGGAGATAGCGGGTACCGGCGATCATCGGGCCGACCTGGAGCGGTTAGCCGCCAGTCTGGAGCTCGACCGCTCGGTCGTTTTTCACGGGTTCGTGAGCGAGGAGCGGAAAATCGATTTAATGCGGAGTGCGTGGGCCAACCTGTTTCCCTCGCCCAAGGAAGGATGGGGGATCACGGTCGTGGAAGCAGCGGCCTGTGCGACGCCTTCGGTCGCATCAGACAGCCCGGGGCTTCGCGACTCCGTGTGTCACGGTGAGACCGGCTTCCTGGTCCCCCACGGCGACGTCGACGCGCTGGCTGCCCGCATGCTGGAGTTGGCCGACTCGCCGCCGCTGGTGGCGCGCCTGGGAGATCATGCGCGGCGTTTTGCCGAAGGGCTGACCTGGGAGCGCACGGCAAGAGAGACCGAGGCTCATTTGAGCGATATCATAAGGGGCTCGGCCACCGGCTGAGCCGAGGAGCGTGCATGCAGACCACCATCACCACCCGTCATTGTGAAGTGTCCGACGCGCTCAGGGAACGCGCGATCAGCGTGACGGAGCGGCTGGGGAGCCTGGCCTCTCGTCCCATGGAGATGACGGTCGTTTTCAACGCCGACGGCATCCAGCAGACGGTCGAGCTGCGGCTGCACGTAGCCCGCGGCGAGATTCTGATAGCCAAGGGCGAGGGTGCCGACCACCGTACCGCCCTCGATCGGGCGGAAGACAAGCTGCGGCGGCAGGTGGAGCGCGTGTCTGACCGCCGCCGGTCCCGGCCGACCCAGCCCAACAATCCACTTTGATGCTGCGGCTGGGCGACTTTCTCAGCCGGCGCGGCGATCCGCTGCAGCTCGAAGCCCTCACCGGCGATGTGGGGCTCGACCGCCAGATCCCAGACGCGGAGGTGGCCAGCCCGGGGCTGGCCCTGGCGGGGTATATCGGACGCTTCGCCGCCAACCGGCTGCACGTGCTGGGCGAAACCGAAATCACTTATCTCAACTCGCTGCCGGCGGAGGAACGGCAGAAGGCGTTGGCCACGTTTTTCGGCTTTGACTTGCCCTGCATCTTCGTCACCAAAGGCCAGGAGGTGCCGGCCGAGCTGCTCGAGTTCGCCCGGGCGAAGGGGGTTCCGGTGCTTCGCAGCCGGCTCAAGACCGCCGAGTTCTACCGCCGGATCAAGCCGATTGTGGAGGAAGCGTTCGCTCCCCGCACCACCTTGCACGGCTCCCTGGCCGACGTGTACGGCGTGGGCCTGTTGTTTGTGGGCCGCTCTGGAATCGGCAAGAGCGAGTGTGTGCTGGACCTGGTTGAGCGAGGGCACCGACTGGTCGCCGATGACGTCGTGCAGGTGACCCGCCGCGGGCATGACGTGCTCATCGGGCGGGGACATGAGCTCGCAGCGCACCACATGGAAATTCGCGGGATCGGGCTCATCGACATCCCCGCCCTGTTCGGGGTGCGCTCGGTGCGGCAGCAAAAGCGGATCGAGGTCGTGGTCCAGCTCGAGGACTGGGAAACCGCGAAGGACAGCGACCGGTCCGGTCTGTCCCGGGAGGAGACCACCATTCTCGAAGTGGCGGTCCCGCGCGTCGTCGTGCCGCTGAACCCCGGCAAGAACATCACGGTCATCTCAGAGGTGGTTGCCATGATGCATCTCCTCCGCTACTCCGGCGTGGACGTGGCGGCCGCCTTCAATGCCCGCCTCATCAAGCGGATGAAGGAGCAACGCGGGGTGAAGGAGTATCTGCAGGAAGACTATGAGTGAGGAGCTGCGAGGCGTCGTGGTTTGCCACGGCGCGTTGGCCGGCGCCCTGGTGGAGGCGGCGGAGCAGATCAGCGGCTTGAACGGTGTCCTGGTCCCGGTATCGAATACCGGTTGCGATCGTGACACCCTGGAGGACCGGGTTCGCGCCGCGGTGAACGGCCAGCCGGCGGTGGTGTTTGTGGATCTGGCGAGCGGATCTTGCCTTGTCGCCGTCCTCAAGCGGCTCCGGAGCGAGCAGTTGGTGAAGGTCGTCACCGGCGTCAACCTGGCCATGCTGGTGGACTTCGTCTTCCATCGCTCGCTCTCGCCCGACGAAGCCGCCACCCGGGCGGCTGCCGCGGGGGAGAAGTCGATCAGGATTCCCTGATGGCCATCGTCCTGTGCCGCATTGACGACCGCCTGGTCCACGGTCAGGTGGTAATTGGCTGGGGGCGCGCCATGGGTATCGACCTCATCATCCTGGTCGACGATCAGGTCGCGGCCAGCGACTGGGAGCAGGAGCTCTACCGGATGGCGGTGACGCCTGAGATCGAGGTGAGCTTCGTGACGATGGCGGACGCGGCCCGGCAGCTGCCGGAATGGCAAGCCAACGGCAAGCGTGGGTTGGTGCTGACCGGCGACTTGGAGACCATGGCCGCCCTGCGCGCCTCCAACCCCGAAGTGGTGCAGAAAATAAACCTGGGCGGAATCCACCACCGGGCTGGCCGCCGTGAGCGTCTGCCGTTCATCTATCTGACCGATCCGGAGCTGGGTGCGCTTCAGGCGCTGGAGGCGGGAGGCGCGGTGATCACGGCGCAGGATCTGCCCACCACGGTTCCAGTTGCCTTGAAGGCCCTGGGATGAGCGAGCTCTCGGTGCACGCCGTGCTTCTGCTGCTGATGTGGGGAACGGTCGTCGGCCTCGATCTGGTCAGCGTCCCGCAGGCCATGATCTCAAGACCACTCGTGGCTGGAACGGTGGCCGGCTGGCTGGTAGGTGACGTCGAGGCGGGGCTCAGAATCGGTGTCGTCTTCGAGCTGTTTGCCCTGGATGTGCTTCCCGTTGGGGCAGTGCGGTATCCGGATTATGGGCCTGCGACCGTCGCGGCCGTAGCGCTCGGCGCCGGCGCGCCCTGGGAGCTCAGCCTCGGCCTTAGCACGGCCCTGGGCCTGGTAATGGCGCTCCTGGGTGGCTGGAGTCTGCAGATCGTCCGCCGGTCGAATGCCCGGGCCATTCAGCGCCGCGCCGCCGCGCTGGCCGCGGGCGAGAGCAGCGCCATTCGCCGGCTGCAGTATGGCGCGCTGCTGCGCGATGCGGCCCGCGGATTGGTCCTCACGCTCGGGGGCCTTGTGGCCGCCTCCGTGATCAAGGACAACGTGCGTCTCGACCGGCAGACGGCGGTGGCTCTTACGCTGGTCGCGATTGGGTCCGCGCTCGCGGCCGCCGTCAACGGTGCGGTTCGCAGCTCCGGCCGCAAGGCCAGACTCAAATGGCTCCTGGCCGGTGCTGGGGCGGGCGTCCTTCTGGCGGCACTCGCGTGACCGGGCGGTTGCGGGCCTTGCTCCGGCTGTTTGCGGTCCAGGGAACCTGGAACTACGAGCGAATGCTCGGGGTAGGAATGGGCTACGCCGCGGAGCCGTTGCTGGAGGACCTGAAGACGGTGGACCCGGTGCGGCACGGGGAAGCGGTCGTCCGGTCGGCGGAGTTCTTCAACTGCAACCCGAACCTGGCCGGCCTGGCGCTCGGGGCCACTGCTCGGGCAGAATATGAGGCGCTCCCCGGCGCTCAGATCGTGCGGCTTCGCACGGCTCTCTGCAGTCCATTGGGCGCTATGGGAGACGAGCTCTTCTGGGCCGGACTGGTGCCGGCTCTGGTCGGGGCGGCGCTGGTAGGTGTGGTTCTCGGGGCGGGGTGGTGGGCCATCGCCGGTTTTCTTTTCATCTACAACGGCATTCGCCTGTGGACCGGTTATTGGTCGCTTCGCACGGGGATGGAGTCGGGGATGCGCGTCGGGGCAGCCATCGGAACCTCTTGGCTTCCGCGCGCCATCGAACGGGTGGGCCCGGCTGCTGCGTTTGCGATCGGGGCCGCCATTCCCGTAGTCGCGGCCTGGTACCTGAAGCCATTCGGGTTCTCGGCCGGGATAGGGGCCGCCGGGGTGTTGATGGCCGGCATCGCTCTCACCCGGTGGTTCGCACCCTTCCTGACGACGGTCCGGTTCGCGCTGGCGGCCATGATCTTCCTCCTGGTTCTACGGAGGGTCGGCGTGTGA
>DATMDQ010000118.1:0-29926 GCA_035557715.1 Gemmatimonadales bacterium | reverse complement strand
CCTTCCACCAGGGTGCTGGAGCAGAAGTGGGCGTCCAGCTGGATCTACGGACTGGTGCCGCCGAAGACCGTGGAGACCGCAAGCAAGTGCCCGGACGGCGTAGCAAAGGTGGAAACTCAGCTGAGCTTCCTCAATGGCGTCGTGCACATCCTCACCTTGGGGATCTACACACCCATGGACATCCGGGTGACCTGCGCCCTTCCGGCGGGGGCGAGCGCGCCCCAGGGCGCGGTGCTGACGGTGCCAGCCGACGCGGATAGTGACCGCGTGCGAGCTGCCTTTGGGGCGGCGGCTCAGCGGGCAGCGGAGAGTCGGACGATGGTACTGGTGCGTTTCGAGCGTTAGCTCAGCGGAACGTTCCCGGACTGACCTGATAGACAATGTGCTGGGCCCCAACGTCGTCCTCGGGCGCCCAGAATCCCAGCTGCTCGGTCCACCGGGTGGTCTGGAGCCGGCGGCCGCGAAGGGTGAGAAAGCCGCCGGCCCGTGTAGTCACCACTCCCAGCTTCCTCAGATCAGAGAGTCCTCGGAGCGATACGGTCGCGCGCTGGTCCACGATCCGTCGAGCGGCGACTGGCCCGATGCCCGGCACCCGCACCAACTCTTCGTAGGAAGCTCGCTGCACCTCGAGCGGAAACTGCTCCGGGTGCGCCAGCGCCCAGGCGCTTTTCGGGTCGAGTGCAAGGGGAAGGTTGCCATCCGGTGCGTACACGACCTCATCTGGTGAAAAACCGTAGCCATCCAGAAGGTGCGCTGCCTGATAGAGACGGTGCTCCCGCAGGGCAGGGGTGGCTTGCACGTTTTCCATCGGAGTGTCGCTGATGGGACGAAACGCGCTGAAATGCGGGTGATGCACGCCGCCGGCGGCCTTGAGCCGGCTGATAGTGCCGAGCAGGCTCTGGTCGGTGTCGGGAGTGGCGCCGACGACGAACTGCATGGTCATGCCGGAGGCGCCACCAGGATGGAGCGGGTCGGTAGGCCGACCGTGAGCCCGGGCCTCTCGCTCCCGAACTACCAGCGAGCGCACCCGCTCGAAGTCGTGCAGTGTGGTCGAGAAGCTCTTGTCGGGCGCGATCTGCGCCAGGCTCTTGCCGCAGGGAGCCTCGAAGTTGAGAGACACTCGGCTAGCGAGCGCCGTGAGCCGATCGATCTGGCTCGTTTCGGAGCCGGCCACCAGCTTCACGTGAATGTAACCGCCGAAGTGGTGCCGCTCACGCAGCAGCTCGAGCACCTGGATGAGATCGTCCATGACCTTGACCGGGCGCCCGGGGATGCCGGTGGTGATGAACAGGCCCTGACACCACCCTCGTTGATGGGCGCCGAGGAAGATGCGAACCAGCTCATCGGGCTTGAGCAGGGTACGAGGCATGGGCCGGTCCCGGCGCATGGGGCAGTAGTGGCAGTTGTAGCTGCACGCATTGGTCATGAGAATGCGAAGCAACGACATTCGCATGCCGGGGCCGGGCCGGAGATACCGAATGTTGAGCGGCCGGAGCGCGCCTACGTCCTTGGTGTGCCGGAGGCGGGGAGGCAGGCCTTCCCGGTCGTCGGCTGCCAATGACATCAGGATGGCGAGCTTCTGGTCGAGGTCAGGATTGCGCATGAGCAGGTCCGGCTGGAGTTCCTGTGAGCCTACCCGAAGAAAACCCGAAAGTCAAGAGGGCTGGCCATACCCGCGCGCGGATTCAAGCGGCGTTGGGCTTGCGTTCGCGCTGTTATTTACCTTCGCGCCGCCGGAGGTCTGCCAGCGCCAGCACGATGGACTCCTGAGACGCGAGCAGTTCCTGCATCGCCTGGCCGGACGTCCTGCCCGGACGCGTCGTCTCGAACTCTCCCTCGTCGAGAAACGGGCGGAGCCTCTGCCACACTGCTTCGGGCAGCACGGTCTCCAGGTACTCCAGCGCCGTGCCTCGGAGATGACGGTCGTCAGTGTGGAGGCTGTGAAAGGCGAGCCGGACCGTCTCGGCCGGCAGCACCAGCGAGAGCAGGGTAAACAGATGCTCCAGGCTGCGGCTGGCCCGGCCCCGCAGCACCTCGGCTTCCATCGGCGACGTGTCGTCGTCCGGCAGATCGATGAGCTGCCGGGTTTCCCAGATGCTACGCTCCACCGCCATCTCCCGAAGCACCACCTCGAACACCCGGTCCCGATCGATCCGGAGCCCCGGGATCTCGCCAGCGAGATAGCTGAGCGCCCGTGCGGCACGGTAGCGGACCTCGAACCGCCGGTCGCGCATGGCCTCGAACAAACTCTCGAATGCCTCAGTGCGGCGAGACGCAGCCAGGACGGTCACCAATCGCCGCCGGATGGCAAAGTCTTCCGCTGGATCGAGCAGGTGGCGGGCGAACACGGCGGTCTCGGTGCGGGCCACTGACCGAAGGGCTTTGATTGCGTGGGGCGCCACCTCGTCCCAGGCGAGCAGCTCGATGGCGGGCTCGACCAGGTCCGGGGTGATCGGCTGAGTTGCAAGCGCGCGCTGAATCTCCTCGGCATTCCCGCTGTCGAACGATTGCCGGAGCGGGGATGCTGGGGTGCTGGGTACCGGATCGGACGCCGCCGCCGGCTGGACGCTGGTAGAGACGGAGGCGAACCCGGCGCGGTGTCGAATCCCGCTGAGATCGAAGCCGCCGACCGTCTGGAGCAAGGCCGATCCCTCGTCCTGGAGCGGGTCGGGAACTTCGCCGGCCCGGCGTTGCAGGCTCCCCTCCAGGGCCGAGACGTAGCCCAGGTGCAGGCGGCGCGCCACCACCAGCGCCCCCAGCCCAAGTGCGACGGTGACGCCGAGCAGAATCTTGTTGGCCGCCGCTCCGGCGAGGACCAGCGCGGCTGCAATGAGGACGCCTCCGGCGATGTCGCCCAGTCTGGCCGCGACGACATCGATGAGGAGCTTGGTCGCGCGCTTCTCTCGCGGAGCCACCGGCGTGAACAGGAGCTCGTATGCCGCGCGGAAGATCGAGCTGCGGAGCACGACCTCCGCTCCTCTCGCCAGCAGCACCGACGTGAGGCCGGGCACGATCAAGGCACCCACCGCGCCCAGCGACACACCGGCAGGAAGGAGTGCCGCGCTGCGCGCGATGCCGAGGCGGCCGAGAACTCGCCGGAGCGTGGTGACCTGAATGGAAATGCCCAGCAGCGCAGTGACGGTGTAGAACACCGCGAACAGACGAAGCAGCTCTTCGCCCGAGGCGGCGGCCAGTGACGCTTGCGCTTTGAACACGTAATCCAGCACCCCTTCGGCGGCAGAGGTCAGCGTCATCAGCAAGGCGAGTCCCATGAGATACGGGGATGCCCGCAGAATCCGCGCGGCACCAAGCTGGGGCTCGTCGCCAAGAAACGGTTCTTGCCCCGGGGTCGGATGAGTGGCGCCGTGCTCCACACCGAGCACCAGCAAGGCGGCGATGAGGTGCAGCCCCGCCAGCATCGGCAGCATGGCGGTGAGCGAGAGCGTCGCCCCTACCCGCTCAGGCAGGATGCCGCCGAGCAGCCCGCCGACCGAGCCGCCTGCAGTGATGTAGCTGATGGTGCGCCGAGCGGTGCGCGGGTCGAAGCGTTCGGTGACGATGGCCCAGAAGCCGGAGACCAGGAGGGCGCCCAGAGCGGTGAAGTGCAGGTAAAGAATGGCGGCGGCCGGACGGCGGGCCTGGACCACCAGCGCCCACTCGGCCAGGAGAAGCACGGCGCTCAGCCCGAACAGGCGGGGGACCAGCCGGCTGGGACGGCTTCGGGCCATGACTCGCGCCAGCAGCACCGATACGATGGCAGAGACTATAGCGGCCGCGATCACCATCGCCGGGAGAGCGTCCACCCCAAAACTGGAGAGGAACAGTGCGTCCCGGGTCGACTTCCCGGCAATCTGGAAGGCGATCATCACGGTGCCGGCGGCCGTCGCGGCTGCCACGGCGGGACCGTCGGCGGTGGACAGAAATTGCTTGATCGTCACCCTTCAGGCCGACCCTGGCGCATCAGAACGCGAAGCCGCCCTGCAGATAGACCCCGGTTCGCTCCTCGCTCTGGGCGATGGCGAGCGAAATGGTGTACCCGTGCTCGAGGAATGACAGCGACACTCCCCCGCCCCCGGCCGCGTGCCAGGTGTCGGAGGTTTCGCCCGCGAGAAAGACCCGGCCCGCATCCGCGAGACCAAAAATTCCGATACGAGCCGGGAGGACCAGCTTGATCCTCGCGAGGGAAAGTCGAAGCTCAGTGGATCCGTAGGCTGACGCATCCCCGGCATATCGGTTTTCCCGGCCGAGCCGCACGGTCGAAGCGCCGCCGATGAAGGCTGCGTCGAAGAAGGGGTACTGTCCCCACAGCTTCCTCCCGCCCACCCGGAGCGCCAGCGTGGGGTCCAGCGGCGCGTTGATCGAGAGATACGTGACGGCCTCTCCTCGGACCTCTCCGTAGGCGCTGTCTACGTCCCAGATCGCCGGATATGCGTCCCCACCCAGCTCGAGGAGGAGTCCCTTGCGGGCGAGGGCCGGCCGGTCGCGGCTGTCGTAGCGCAAACTGAGGCCGCCGCCGAGCTCCCCGAAATTTCCGGTGCCGTAGAGATCGCCGAGTGTCGCCAGGAAGCGGTCGGGTTGGTTGTCGGTGGAAACGTACCTGAGGACCGGCCCCAGCCGCATAGTCGCCCGACTTCCCAGCGCAAACACGACCGAGGGCTGGAGACGGTACGCGTCCTGAGTCACCCGGTAGAACTCAGTGTTTCCCGGGGCCGGGTTGTCATTGCCGAACCCGCTGAAGGTGATCACATCGATACCCGATGCGCGTGCCAGAAGATCGAGCCGGATGCCGGAATTCTCCCTTCGAAACTCTCCCCGATACTCCACCCGGTAGCTCACGGGTCCGCTCGCGAAGGCGGCCCGAAATTCGTGGCGGCTGGCGTAGGGGTCTTTGCGGAACCCATAGACCGTCAGGGTACGCCCCCCGCCGATCAGAACCCCGATATCGGGGCCATAGCTCAGAGTAGTGCTCGTCGTCCATCGCTTGCCCCAATCGCGCTCGGGTACCGCCTCCGGGTTCTTGCGGGGTATAGTGTAAGGCCGGCGGTCGACCTTGCTCTCAGAGCCCTCCGTCCGCGCCGGTGCCCCGGCATCGTCATAAAACCGCTCCGAGCCCTTTCGAGTTGAATCCACCAGCCGGTCCTGCCCCTCTCCTCCCAGCACCCGGAGCGTAGGACCACCGCTTCCGCCGCGTACGATCACCCGGTCGTCTCCGCCGTCGAGATAGAGACGCACCTCCTTGGTGGCGGGATCGAACCGGCGCCGGAAGTAGGAATCACCGCCCTGGCCCGGGCCGGAGAGCGCCACCTGCAGGGTGCCATCGGGCTCCCGAGTCACGCTGGCTTCATCCTCGGCATCCGTGGCATGCACATCCACCTGCTTGGCCAGCAAGTCGTAGTAGCCGCGGGCGGCTTTGAGTAGATGATCCCGCCGGGAACGAAGCGAGGCGGCCAGCTTGGCTCCGGCCAGCGCATAATGCTCCGGCGGGAGGGCGCGTACCGCCTCGTTGATCACCTGGTCGTTGAGTGCCGACTGGAGCGCGATCGCCGCCGATTCCCACACCGGCCATTCCAGCTCGACCAGTAGCCGCCGATCGAGATCGCGGCCGTTCCACGTGGCTCCGGCAAGGTAGGGATACCCGGAGCCGAAATTGGTCAGCTGGGGCGCGGTCTGGCGCGCGACACTCAGGAGGACACCGTCGTACTTTGCGAAGGCCTGATCGCGATCCTGCGGAATGGGGACCCAGCGGCGTGGCACCGCGTTGCCAAAGCGGGCCCAGCTCCATTGGCCGGCATGCCGGTCCCAGTCGCCGATCAGCAGGTCAAACAGGCGCGCGGTGAGAAAGAGACGGACCTCCGCCCGATCGTCAGGTCCGCGCGCCATCCGGGCCAGCAGCGAGTCGGAGTCGATGATCTCCGTCGCGCCGCCCCAATGCGCCGGGACGCTCCGCGACCCGCCCACCCGGTCCTCCAGAAATCCCATAAGCCCGGTGAACTCGGGTCGGAACTCCCCCAACAGGGAGTCGTCGGGAAGGACGTACAATCGCGACTTCCCGTGGAGAATTCCGGCTGCATCGAGCAGCGGGCCCACCACGAGCGGTGCGGTAGGGAGGGCTGAGCTGGTCTGGTCGCGGACCACGTCACCGGCGACCGTGGAACGGAGCTCTAGCGGCAGAGTGGCTGAGGGATCCTTGTCCACCGATCGGAAGAAGAATTCACGTCCGTCGCGCGCAGTGAGGAGGAGCGACTTGGTCTGCTGCCCACCCCCTTTCGACACTGCCTTGAGACCGCCGCCGAAGGTCCGGAGGTCGAGCACCGGTACGGATATTGGTGTAGACCAGAGCGAGCGATATTCCGGGCCGAACAAAAAGCGGTGCAGCCCGTTGGCCTTATAACGCGGTGCGGCGGCCTGGAGTTTCTGTTCCTGAGGAACGGTATCCGGCTCTTGTCCGGCGAGCCGCATTCCAGGGGAGGCCATCAGCACCAGCCCAATCACTGTCGCTCTCGTAGCATTCATGGCGCCTCACTCCACTGCGGTCGAGAAGACCTCGCGGCTGCCACCCTCGGCATCCACCTGCAGGACAGCCAGCCGGGCCCGTCCCGCCTTCGGCACGTCGAGCCGGGCGAACCCGCTGGCTCGCCTGGCGAACAGAGTCCCACGCAGCGGCACGGCTTTCCCGCTGTGTCCGTAGATACCGGCGCCGCTCACTACCTCCATCCGCGCCGACCCACCCGACATTACCTGAAGGTTGTGCTCGTGCCCCGCCGCGTACAGGGCAGGCGGGGAGGCTGCCATCGCCCGGCGAAACGCCGCAATGAGGCGCTGGTACGCCCGCGAAGGGATGTCCTGACTGGATATACCCTGCTGCCGCGCGGCTGGATACAGCGAGCCAATCCAGGGGAGCGGTATCCAGAGCCAGGGCTTGATCGCCGTCAAGGGAAAGAGGTGATCCTTTAATTCAAAGTGCCCGCCATGCTCGCCCCCCGAGCGCAGCGGATGATGCTCCGCCATGACGACGAGCCGGCTGCCGGCACCGATCAGCGCGGCCCGGAGGGAATCCACAATCTCCTGCTCTGCGTCGGCTACACAGCTGGAGTCGGGATCTCTGGGCTTGGGTCCCGGATGCAGCCACCACTGGGTGTCGAGTAGTATCAGCCGCAGCCGCGCGCCGATATCCACCACACTGGGGCCGGGGCAGCCACCGCCGGGCCGAAACAACACCCTTCCGGCGCCCACCGAATCCACGAACCGTTCCTGCCGCTTGATCGCCTTCCATCCGTCCACGCCGTGCTTGGCCCAGTCGTGATTGCCGGGGACCAGGTACCCACCCGCGCCACTCGAAGTGACGGCCTCCACCTGCGCGGTAAGATGGCGCTCGGCCTCACGTCTGCCGGGCTGGCCCGGCGCGGGCAGCCCCCGCGGATAGGCGTTGTCTCCCAGGAAGACCACCAGCCGCTCGGAGTGGCGGGAGGCGAGATCCCGCCGCAACGCCATAAGCACCGGCTCGCCGGCGGAATCGGGCTCACCCGCGTCGCCGATGAGATACAGGCTTACCGCGACTTCTTCCGCCGGGATCGCGGGCACCGGAACAAACGGCGGTGGTTGATGCCCCGCGCAGGCCAGCGCACCCGCGAGCGCCAGGGCGCTCCAGCGTCCGATCACCGGGCAGCTACGTCGCTCTCGAGCGCCTTCGATTTCCGGGCGTACTCGCGGCCGACGGCGACAGCGAGGAGCAGCCAGATCCCAGCGAGCACCAGATTAACTCTGGCAAAGCCCGCGGTCCCCAGACCGAGCATGGTGACACCGACAAAGACGAGCGCCGCGGACATCACGTCACCCGCGCGCCAGAAAAACGAGTCTATGACTTGTTTGGCCTTGTATTTCTCATCTCGGCTGGTGGGGAGGAACAAGACGTTGCGCACCGTATTCTGAATCGAGTAGTCGGTGGCATTCTCCGCGATCTTCACCGCGCGCACCAGCGCCAGAATCGGTGCGAAAGCCAGCAGGGTGTAGCCGGTCAGCGCGATGAGGGGCAGTACCAGGATAGCTGACTTCACGCCAAAGTACTTCAGGATGCGGGAGACAACGAAGAGCTGAACCAGAAGGCCAATCACGTTGACTATGAGAAAGAACTCGGAATAGAACCGCGCGATATACTCCGGAACCGCCAGTCCACCAGCTGTGCCCGAGCTGACTGCAGCCTCGGCCGCACCCGCGACGGTGCGGCCCAGGATGTACTCGCCGGTGGTGTTGACCCAGTTGACGATCAGCATCAGCAGCGCGATGAGCAGCAGATACCGGCTGGCGAACACGAGGCGAAAGGTGCCCGGTCGGCTTGTGGGGCCTACGCCAGGCAATGACACCGTGAGCTGCTGGCTGTGCTCCATGGCCTGGATCTGGTATTCCCCGGTGGCCGCCGGTATCTCGGCTGTGGTCAAGTGAGGCGGAAGATGGGTCTCGTGCCTGCCCCTCTCTCGAGCATCAACCACATTGCTGACCGCGGCCGCTACGACGAGGAGCGCCGCCGCAACCAGCAGCGCCTGCGATACACCGACCAGCGGGATAATCCGGCTGGCGAGGATACTGCCCACGACCGCACCGAGAGACATGCCGAAGGCGACAATGACGAACAGTCGTTCACCCTGCTCCTTGGTGTAGAGATCGTTGGCGAACGACCAGAACTGCGCCACGATCATTAAGCTGAAGATGCCCACCCAGAGGAAAAAAATGACGCCCACGGGCACGCTCGCCTTGGTGAGCGCGTAGAAGGCGACCAGACACAGCACGAAGAATGCGGTGACCGCATTGAGTAGCCCGCGTCGTGGCAGCCGATCTGCCAGAAGCCCATAGGCCGGTACAAGGCCGAGAAGCATGATCGCCTGACCGGCGGCAGCGTACGACTTCACCTCGGCACCCTCACTCGACAGGATGAGTGCCTCTCGCAAGGGTTTGATGATGTAGTACGCTGCGAGGAGGAGAAAGATGTTGAGCGTGAGGAGAAGCGCGGTACCCGCTTCGCCCGGTTTAACGTCGGTGAACAGGCTCAACGCGCGATCCAGTGGGCCGGCACGTTCCCTTGTCCCGGTCCGGGCCTGGCTTCGCGCAGTCATTCGTGGTCCCCCCAACCGCTCGTGGCGCTCATACCCGCCCGGCGCCCACCGGAGGCGCCGGCGTGTCTACCGACTCCCACATCGCGTCCATCGTCTTGGTCAGCATCTTCTTGTCGACATCGGCCGGCTCGGTGCGGACCGACGCGGGGTGGTGGCGGTCCCACCAACGGTGGGCGTGTTCCTCGGTCCAGGTGATGGAAACGGCGGTGGCGAGCCGCCGCGAGAGCTCGCCCGCTGTCTGCGGGCGATCCTCGGGATATTTCGCGAGGCAGGCCAGGATGATGCTGTCCAGCGCGGCCGGAATCTCCAGCTCGCTGCGCTGAGAAGGCGGCACCGGGGTGGCGTTGGCGTGCTGATACATCAGCTGGATGGCATTGGGTGCCTGGAATACCAGTCGCCCGGTCAACAGCCAATACCCTACGCAGCCAAGGGTGTAGATGTCCACCCGATGATCGGCCACCCGATCGCCTCGTACCATCTCCGGAGCGATGTAGGCCGGTGTGCCCGTGGTGCTGTCGGGCGCAGTCAGGAGCGTCGCCTCGCGCGCGCCATCGTCCACCGCCTTTACCAGGCCGAAGTCGAGCACCTTCACAAAATCCACCTCCAGGCCGAGGCGACAGGCAAAGATGTTTGATGGCTTGATGTCGCGATGGACCAGGCCACGGGTGTGCGCCTCCTCCAACGATGCGCAGGCTTGCCGCAGGATGTGCACTACCCGCTCCGGGGGAAGCGGGCCGAACCGCTCCACCAGCGTTTCCAGGTCGAGGCCGTCCAGCAGCTCCATCACCAGGAAAAAGGTTCCGTCGTTCGCGACGCCGAAATCGTAGAGACTGATCGTGTGGGGCGACCTGAGCGATGCGGCCGCCTCGGCCTCCCGCCGGAACCGCTCGACGATCACCCGGGCGGCAGCGGGGGAGCTGGATCCGAGGATCTCCGAGCGGATCAGCTTCACGGCGGCGGGGCGCGCCAGCATCTGGTGGGTGGCTCGGAACACCTCACCCATCCCGCCTTTGCCCAGCGCCTCCTCGAGCCGGTAGCTGCCGAGCTCGCGTGCCCGCCTCACCTGGTGGCCCAGCTGATGAATGATCTTCACCGGTATGACGCTCATGAAGGCACAGACGTAATTGGGCAGAAAGGCCCAGAGCAAATAGAACGGGCTGAGATTGACCTGGACCCCGCGGAGATGACTGAAGTAGAGCGCGAGGGGCTCGGTGGAGGCCGCCAGCAGCGACGTCAGCAGCGTCTTCCTCGGAGCGTTAGGCACGATCGCCGGATAGAACAGGATTGGGATGCAGACCCAGGAGACCCGGGGGCTGATCGGTACCGGCGCCCATTGGCTGAGGATGGACACCAGCAGGCACTGGAGCACCAGATAGCCGGCTCCCACATCCATGAGTATGGGCTTGCCGCTCAGCCGGTTGGCCAGCACGGTCATGGCGATGGAGCTGACGATTCCTATCGCGGCGACCAGATGTCCGGGGAAAGGCCAGAGGTCTTTCAAGAAGGACATCTCACCAAACCACCCTGCCACGACCGTGTTCATGAAGATGGTCAAGACCCACAGGGAGGCGAAGACGATGCCCGCGATCCCGAGCCGCCGGCAGGTCTGACACACGACGTCATTGGGCAGGCTCTGGCCGGGCCGGGAGGCCACACTGGCTCGTGAGGGGGTCGATGGGCGGCGGCCTAGAAGGCGTCGTGAGTGCATGAGTCTGTCGGGTTTAGGGGTTCGCCCCTAAGCCTACCACGGTTGGAGCCACTCCGGAACACCGGGCGATCTTACGAAGTGACACGCTGTTGCCACATTCAAAATTCGAACGTACGTTCGTGCCGAGAGGTTCCCCCATGTCCCTGAATCCCAAAGTCTGGCAACCGGTTTCGGCGGTGCTCTCAGTCGCCAATCTGGCGGCGGTGTGGTTTGCCGCCGCGCCGGCGGAACCGTTGCACGCCTCGATCCATGCCGCGCTGGCGGTGGGCTTCGCTCTTTGGGCGCAGCGGCTGGGGCTTCGTCGCCGAGCGGCCTCGGTCGGAGACGAGAGCCTCTCAGCCGAAGTCCTCGAAGAGCTTCCCATCTTACGCTCCGAGATTGCCGAACTCACTGAGCGGCTCGACTTTGCGGAGCGCCTTCTGGCCCAGCGCCCTGCGGCGGAGAATCGACCCTCGTCCCTGAGCCCATGAGGCGCTTTTCCGCCGTAGGTCTGCTGGTTCTGGCTACATGTCACCCGTCCGCGACCCCGACCACGCGGCCCGCGCGGTGTGGGCCAGCCGTACCGCAAACGGCAATGCACCCGATCGCGCTGCATCCGGCCCTGCTTGCCGGAGACTACGAGTTGATCCAGGTCCAGAGTCAGCCAACAAGCGGAGTCGCCACGTCGGGGCGTCTCCATCTGGCTCCTATGGACTCTGCCACCAAGGCCGGCGCGGTAGGCGGCCCGGCGCGAGACCTCGTCGGCTGGCTCGACGCCGAGGGAGGCGATCCAGAGTGGCGGGCGGCCGTTGCCTCTCAGGATCCCAAGCGTCCCGGCGCGGTGCTGACCGGTCAGCATCTGCGTCTGGGCCACGCCGGTCAACCGGACGCTTTGGTCCATGTTCTGACCATCACCGCGGTGGCGCCCGAAGGTTTCTGGGGCTGGTGGCGGGCGGACCCGGGAGTGGCAGTTAAGACGGAACCCGGTACCGATCGGGTACTGCCCGATCCGGCCGGCTACTTCTGCGCCCTGCGGGGCGGCCGGTAGAATGTCTGCCTGATGGGAAGGCCTTCCACCCCCAGCGCTGGACTGCTGTTGTACCGCTGCGTGGCGGGCAGCCTCGAGGTCTTTCTGGCTCACCCGGGCGGTCCCTTCTGGCTCAAGCGTGACGCGGGGGCGTGGACGATTCCCAAAGGCGTGGCGGAGCAAGGGGAAGACATCCTGGCGGCGGCCTGCCGGGAATTCGAGGAAGAGACCGGCATTCATCCCGTGGGACCATTCCTTTCATTAGGCAGCATCAGGCAGAAAGCGGGAAAGCTGGTGTATGCCTGGGCCTGGGAGGGAGACGCGGATCCTGGGCGGGTCACCAGTAACACCATGCAGACCGAGTGGCCCCGCGGCTCTGGCCGCGTGCTCACCTTCCCCGAGGTGGACCGCTGTGCCTGGTTCGACCCCCAGGCTGCCCGAGAGAAGATCAACCCGGCCCAGGCGGAATTCGTCGACCGGCTGGAGCTGGCCCTTTCAGCGCCGCCGCCCGCGGCGTAGGAAGATATCCTCGCCTCGTGTCCTTTTTCGTTCTTGTGCTTTCGGGCTTGCTGTTGATCTCAGTTACACCGAGCCCCGCCCAACAGCGGCCCCGGCCGCGAGCGCTCGGCATCGTTCCCGGCACCATGCCCCCCGGTACTCACAACGCCATTACCGACGTGGGCGGCGTCCGAGTAGGACACGCCACCGTTGTCCAGGGCGACTCGGTTCGCACCGGCGTGACCGCCATTCTGCCACATCCGGGGAATCTCTTCTTCGATCGAGTGCCCGCCGCCATCCACGTCGGCAACGGCTTCGGCAAGCTGCTCGGCGTCACCCAGGTCGCCGAGCTGGGTGAGCTGGAGACGCCCATCCTGTTGACCTGTACCTTGTGCGTCTGGAAGGCAGCCGATGCTATGACCGCCTACCTGCTCGAGCTGCCGGGGATGGAGGCGGTACGCTCGATCAATCCGGTAGTGGGGGAGACCAACGACGGCTACGTCCTGAACGCTATTCGGGGCCGTCCTATTTCCCCCGGCGACGTGCGTGCTGCGCTCAGTGGGGCTACGGCCGGTCCAGTGACCGAGGGCAGTGTCGGGGCGGGGACCGGCACGATCGCGTTCGGGTGGAAGGGGGGAATCGGAACCTCGTCCCGCCTGACCTCCTCGGACAGCGGCTGGACGGTGGGCGTGCTGGTGCAGTCGAATTTCGGTGGCGACCTCCAGATTCTCGGAGTCCCGGTAGGGCGGAAGCTGGGACGCACTGGGGTGAAGGCCCGGACCGATCCGCAGGGACCACGAGGCTCAATCATGATCGTGGTCGCGACCGATGCGCCGCTCTCGGACCGAAACCTTCGCCGGCTGGCCAGCCGGGCGATCATCGGGCTGGGAAGGACCGGGTCGGTCGCCGCCAACGGCTCGGGTGATTACGTCATTGCCTTTTCGACCCATCCGGATGTCCGGCGCGGCGCGAGCGAGACGCGCCACAGGATGTCCGAGCTGGCCAACGATGAGATGACCGCACTCTTCCAGGCCACGGTCGAGTCCACCGAGGAGGCGATCTACAACTCACTCTTCGCGGCAACAGCGCAGAGCTCCCGGGGCGGATCGGTGGAGGTTCTGCCGGTTGCGGAAGTCCTCACCATCCTGCGTGCGCATCGCGTCGCGCTGGCCCGGTGACGCCGCCGGCCGACCACTTCTCCCGCGTGGCCCCGGCGTACGCTGCCGGCCGACCCGGGTACCCTGACGAGCTGTTCGATTACCTGGACGTGCAGGTGAGCCGGCACGACCTCGCCTGGGATTGCGCCGCGGGAAGCGGCCAGGCGGCCATCCACCTTGCCCGCCGTTTCAGGCGGGTCATCGCCACCGACATCAGCCCTGCCATGCTTCGGCAAGCGCCACGTCATCCGGCAGTGGAATACCGGGTTGCCCCAGCGGAGAACAGCGGCCTCCAAGAGGCCACGGCCGACCTCGTCACGGTGGCTCAGGCGCTGCACTGGCTGCACACTGAGACCTTTTATGCCGAGGCGGCCCGGGTACTCGTGCCCGGAGGGGTGCTGGCAGTCTGGACCTATGGAGTACAGTACCTGGATGAGCCGGAACTGGACCGGATCCTCCGGCGCTTCTACGACGATGTCGTGGGCCCATACTGGCCTCCGGAGCGGCGCCATGTGGAAGCGGGCTATCGCACGCTCTCCTTCCCGTTTCCCGAAATGCAGCCGCCGGCGCTGGTCATGCAGGAGACCTGGACTCTGGCCGAGCTGCTGGGCTATGTGGGAACCTGGTCTGCCACCGAGGGGTTCAGGGAGGCTGTGGGCCATGATCCCGTGGATGAACTCGGACGCGACCTGGGACGGCACTGGGGGAATGATTCGGCGAGTCGGCGGATCCGATGGCCGTTAACCCTGCGAGTAGGTCGGCGACCGGCGTGACCCGCATTCAGGCCGTGACTGGTGAAGCGGGTGGTGTTAGCTTGGTCGAGTCCCCTTAACCGAATAGTGGCATGAAGACAGTCGACGAGCTCTCGTCCCGGGGTCCCCTGCCGGCCGCTGCTGGAATTACGGTCCTCGTGGTGGATGACGAGACCTCGGTCCGTCGCTTCGCCACGCGAGTCCTGGAACGCGAGGGCTATCTAGTGGTTGAAGCCAAAGATGGAAAGGAAGCACTCGAGCTGATCAAGCAGGGGAGCATCACCCTTGATGTCGTCGTGTCCGACATCGTGATGCCTCGACTCAACGGCGTCGAGCTGATGCGAGAACTTGCTGTCTCGCATCCCGATCTTCCGGTGATTCTGATGTCCGGGTACGCCACCGAAGCGCTGGTCGAGCTGGGTATCGCTGCGCCCTGCGCCATCCTCCCTAAGCCATTCCCATCCGACCGGCTGGTCGAGGAGGTGCGCCGCTGCTGCCGGCAGCGGGAACGAGAGTGACATGCTCCAAGCTGGATCTTCACTTCAGGCTGTAACTCACCCGACCTGATGATCAATCTGTTCGGCCGTCGACCAGAGGGCGTTCGCTGAGCCTGAGCTGATTTCAGCCGGCTCTGCGTCTGGCGCGTGTATTGCCGAACCATCCGTTGCTGGCGGCGCGGACGGCTCCGTCCCGCCAGCATGCCGATCTTGGCACACAAGTCTAAAACTCGTTCCAGAGTGCATTTAGATTCATGGCGCCGCTTCGGGCGCCATGTTTCCCTGACCCCACGGTTACTTCGAATGCAACGCCCGGCGATGCACAACGCGAGGCTCCTTCCTTTCTTGATTGCGGCCGGCTTGGTGGCCTGCGGCGGGGGTGGAGACCCGGTCAGCCCCACAACCCCAAGCCTGGCGGTTACGGTTTCCGGGTTGCCAGGCGGGGCCTCAGCTCAGGTGATGGTCACCGGCCCGGATGGGTACAGTCAGATGCTGACCGGAACCCAGACTCTGACCCCACTCACGGCCGGATCGTACACGGTCATAGCCACGACCGTGTTGGTTGGCTCGGCCTCCTACTCGGGTAGTCCCGCCAATCAAACCCTGATCGTCGGCGGCTCCGCGGCAGCAGTCGTGACGTACAGCACCACTTCCGCCGGCGGTTCCCGTCTCCTGGTAAACATCAACGGCCTGGCCTCGGGTACACCGGCGGCTGTGGCGGTTACGGGTCCGGGTGGTTACAACCAGACCGTCACGACCACAGGGACTCTCACCGGCCTTGCCTCAGGGACGTACACAATTGCGTCCCAGGACGTCATGGTAGGCGGGACGCCGTACACCGCGTCCCCCGCGAGCCAGAGCGTCACGATAAATACCAGCACCGCAACGGTCGGGACCGTAACGTACGGTCCTCCACCCAGCGGCTTGCTCAATCTCCGGGTTGACGGCATGTACCTCACCCAGAGCACTCAGACGTATGCTGGTGCGGTCCCGTTGATAGAGAATCGCAACGGATTTCTGAGGGTGTTCGTCACCGCCAACTCCATCAATGCCGCGCAGCCAACAGTCAGGATCCGTTTCTACCGGGATTTTGTGCTGCAATCCGAGGCGACGGTGTCCGCGGCCGCTCTCAGCGTCCCCACCGCTCCGGACGAGAGCTCGTTGAGCTACTCGTGGAACCTCCCGGTCCCGGGCGCGCTGATCCGACCCGGCCTCGGCATCACCGCCGAGGTGGACGTAGCGAACGCGGTGGCGGAGAGCGATGAGATGGACAACGCATTCCCAGCCGCGGCGCCCCGGGCAATGACGGTACGCGCCGTGCCGGCCCTCAACATTACGTTCGTACCCGTGATTCAGCGGGGGAATGGGTCCCAGGGTGCGGTGAGCGCGGGCAACACCGCAGGCTTCCTCGATGTTGCCAAGCGGATGCATCCGCTCGATACCTACAACGCCCTGATTCATGCCGCATATACCACCACTACGTCCGACACGCTCCAGGACGATAACACCAACGGCGCGTGGGGCACGATACTGAACGAGATCGACTTGCTTCGGACTGCTGAGCACAGCTCCCGGTACTATTACGGTGTGGCAAGCACCTCCTACCCGAGCGGCGTTGCAGGGGTGGCCTACGTTAGCGGTGGAACACCAGAGCGCGTGGCACTCGGCTGGGATGCCCTTCCCAGCGGCAGTGCCGTTCTCGCCCATGAGCTGGCACATAACTGGGGGCGGAACCATGCTCCCTGCGGAGGCCCGGCGGGTGTGGATCCTTCCTATCCCCACCCAGATGGTAGAACCGGCGTGTATGGCCTGGACGTCGCTCTGCAGAGCCTGAAACCGCCCACGACCAACGACATCATGGGCTATTGTGATCCAAAATGGATTGGTGACTATAGCTACAGGGCCATTCTTAACTATCTGAGCCCGGTGAGTCCGCTGGTGGCGAGCGTCGTCCGTGAAGCAGTCCAGCCTTGCCTTCTCATCTGGGGACACATTCGCAACGGTGAGCTGGTGCTCGAGCCGGCTTTTCAGGTGAATACTCGTCCCAGCCTTCCCAGGCGTTCGGGCCCGTACTCGGTGTCGGCCGCCGGGGAGAACGGAGCTACGCTGTTCAATTTCTCCTTTGCGCCCAAAGAAATCGCCGACCTGCCGGGCGGGCAGAGGAACTTTGTCTTCGCGGTGCCGGTTTCGGAGGCTCAAGCCAGGCAGGTGGCCACCCTCCGCCTCAAGGGTCCCGGCCGCCAGACGGTTCGCAGGGCTACGGTGGCTGGGATGTCGGGCATGCGGCAGACCACCGGGGGCACGCCGCAGTCGCCCAGCGTGCGACGGCTGGCGAGTGGCGGAACGGGGATTCAGTGGGATGCAGGGGCTCACCCCATGGTGATGGTGCGTGACGCCCGCACCGGTGAAGTGCTGTCCCTGGCCCGCGGGGGGAGTGTGCAGCTCCCGGGCTCTCGACACGAGGTAGACCTCGTGCTCTCGAATGGGGTTACCAGCAGCGCCAGGCGGGTTCCGGTAACGCCGTGAAAAAGTTTGCCATCGCGGCCCTGGGGCTGGGATTGACCGGCTGTGCTGCGGGGGCCCCTCGCGCTCCGGCCCAGGAAGCCAGCGAGGCCACGGGACCGGCGCCGGCAATCAGCCTTGAACGCACGGCCTGTTTCGGCACCTGTCCTGTGTACACCATATCCGTCTCAGCCTCGGGCAAGGTCGCCTTCCAGGGCCGGGCCCACGTTCGCCTCCTCGGCGTGGCTACCGGCCAGATTCCAGCACCACGAGTCGACTCTCTGCTGGTCGAGCTCGAGAAAGCCGGATATTTCAGCTTTGCCAGCCGCTACGCCAGCTCCGAGCCCGCCTGTGGACGCTACGTCACCGATCTGCCCACGGCGATCACCACGGTCAGCCTCCGCGGCCGGATCAAGCGCATCGAGCACGATCACGGATGCGGAGCGGCACCCGACGCGCTCGCGGTGTTGGAGAAGCGAATCGATGAGGTGTTGGGCTCAAGCGAATGGATTGGCAGTAAGAAGTGAGAGGTGAGAGGTAAGAGGTGAGAGGTAAGAGGTGAGAGGTAAGCCGACGGATACGAAGTGGCATTTGCTTTTTCCTGCCCCGCTGCCCCGCTGCCCGCCTGCCGCCTACCGCCTATAAGAGGGATCCAGCCGGTCCCGCACCGCATCACCCAGCAGCGTCGCCGCCACTACCACCAGTACCAGCGCCACGCCCGGCGCGGTCGCCACCCAGGGGGCGTTAACCAGCGTGTCTCGACCAGACGCGATCAGGTTCCCCCAGGATGGCGTGGGTGGCTGCACGCCAAGTCCCAGAAACGAGAGACCGGCCTCGAGCATGATTGCGTTCCCCACCCCAAGTGCGGCTGCCACGATTACCGGGGTCAGCGCATTGGGCAGGATGTGGCGTACCAACACCCGCGGACTTCGCACACCCAACGCCACCGCGCTCTCGACGAACGGCCGGGCAGCAAGGGCTCGCACTTCGCCGTGAACCAGGCGAGCGATCGTCATCCATCCGGTCAGGCCGAGCACCACGATCACCAGCGCCGCGCTCGGCTGCCACAGCGAAGCGAGCAGCAGCAGTAACACCACGCGCGGGAGCGCCAGGGCAAAGTCGGTGAGTCCGAGCAGCACCAGCCCGGTGCGACCCTGCCAGAATCCGGCCGCGGCTCCCACCGCCATTCCGATGACGACCGAGAGCAGGACGGCCAGGACGCCCACGCCGAGCGAGACCCGGGCGCCAAACAGCAGGCGCGCCCACACATCGCGTCCGAAGCGGTCGGTGCCGAGCAGATGGAAGGCGCCATGGAAGTCGGTGCTCAGTGGAGGCAGGAACCGGGTGGCGACAATGTCCCGTTGCAGCGAGGGGTCCACGGCCAGGAGTGGTGCCATTACCGCCGCCAGAATGGCGAGCAGGAGGACCGCCAGGCCAAATCGTGCCCGGGGATCGTGCAGCAGCGAATCCCCCCTTCGCAATTTAGGCCGCTCCCGACGGTTGGGCTCGCAGCCGGGGATCGGCCCAGGCGGTCATCGCTTCCGCGAGCAGGTTGCCTACGACCACCAGCGTCGCGCTCACCGCCGTTGCCGCCATGATCACCGGATAGTCCCGCGCTCCTACCGCCTCCACCATGATCCGTCCGACGCCGGGCCAGGCGAAGATCGCCTCGATAAACACCGCGCCGGAGAAGAGGGCTGGAAGGGAAAGGCCCAGCAAGGTGAGCACCGGGATCAAAGCGTTCCGTAGCACGTGGCGCAGCGTGACTTGCACTGGAGACAACCCTTTTGCCCGGGCGATGGTCACGTGGGGCGCATTGCGGACGTCGAGCATCGCGCCCCGCACGAAACGCGCGGTGCCACCGATGCCGATCAGCGTCAAGGTCGCCAAGGGGAGCGCGAGATGCCGTAGCCGGTCGGCGAGCTTGTCCCATCCAGTGAGAAAGTCGGCATCGAACCCAGCCGCGCCAAATGCAGGCAAGGCGCGCGCCCAATAGGTAAAGACCATGACCAGCATGAGCCCGAGCCAGTAACCGGGGAGGGCGAACAAGGTCACGGTGACCACCGACAGAGTGGTGTCGAGCCGGCCACCTCGCGTGGCCTGGACTGCCCCCACGATGATGCCGATGATGTAGCTCAAGACCAGAGACAGTCCCACCAGGCTGACCGTCGCCGGCCATGCGGCGGAGATCATGCCACGGACCGGCCGTCCAGTAGCGATGCTGCTGCCCCAGTCACCCCGAACGAACCGGCCCAGCCACACGGTGTACTGCTCCGGGATTGGGCGATCGAGACCCAGCGCCTGCCGCTGGGAGGCGAGCTGCTCCGGAGTGGCGGTGGGGCCGACCAGCAAGAGCGCCGGATCACCGGGTGCCAGCCGGATGAGGAAGAACATGAGCGTCACGACCCCGACCACCACAGCGAGGCCAGCGAGGGCACGACGGATGAATGCTCGGAGCATGGGATGGAATGTACGTCGGCCCCACCACCCACCGCAGCGGGAGAGTGGCCGACCCTTTCGGGCGCCGGAGTGCGCATGAGTCATGGAGGTCACAACAACGATTGAGTGCGCACAACGCGCCCTCAAAGGCGGCCACTCTTCCCGCTGCACCCGCCAGGACATGGCTGCTCTCCCACTTGACCTCCTAATGAGGGGGAGGAGCGGTGGCGAGCAGGGAACCCTGGAGGCCGCGTTGTGCGCACTCCACTGTCCGTGTGATCTCACCTTTAGAGCGCACTCCAGCGGTCGGAAGGGTCCCTGCTCGCCGCCGCGGTGGAGCCGGGTAGTTCCGGACCGCGGAAATTCCTATTCCCGAGACGCTCCGCTTCTCTGGAGCCGGGTGCAGTTGGACCGTTGTCTGGGCTAGAATTCGCCGTGCATCAGACCCGAGCCTGGTTTCCTTTCTGTATGGCGCTTGCCTCCGCCTGCGGATCCAACGCCGACCGCCGCGGCGACACCGTGCTCTTTGCTTCCGGCGCGGATCTCCAGAGCATCAACCCGCTACTCACCGTCCATCCGCTCGCGCGGCAGGTCCAGCGCCATGTGCTGCTGACCACGCTGGCGCGCTACGACAGCACGCTGACTCCTCAGCCCTACCTCGCTCGGACCTGGGATTGGTCCTCCGGGCGCCGGGGGCTGACCTTCCATCTCGAGACCGCCGTGCGTTGGCACGATGGGCAGTCCACCACCGCGCGCGATGTGGTCTGGACGCTGAACGCGGCGCGGGACCCCGCCACCGGATACCCTCGTACCAGCGAGCTTGCCGGCCTCGAGTCGGTTACCGCGCGGGACGATTCCACCGTCGTCCTGCGGTTCCGTCAGCCGCAGGCGAGCTTTCCCGACCTGTTGACCGACGTTGCCATCTTACCCGCCCATCTGCTCGACACGGTGCCTCATGCCCGTCTCCGGGAGGCCCAGTGGAACACCACGCCGGTCGGTAATGGTCCATTCCGCTTCGTGTCGCACGAGCCGAACCGCCGCTGGGTGTTTGCTGCCAACCCCGGCTTTCCCGCGGCGCTCGGCGGCCCCCCGGCGCTCGGGCGTTTCATCGTCGTGGTGGTGGATGAGCCCACCACCAAGCTGGCGGCGCTCACCTCCGGTGAGCTCGATTTTGCCGGCATCCAGCCCGCCCACGCCGAGTTCGTGCGCCGCGACTCCAACCTCACCGTGTTGAGCTTTCCGCTGCTGCAGACCGACGGCATCGTCTTCAACACCCGGCGCCCTCCCTTCGACCGGCTCGAGACCCGTCGTGCGGTCAGCGATGCCATCGATCGACGGGAGCTGGTAGATGCCTATATCTACGGCTTCGGCACCCCGGCCCTGGGCCCTGTGCCGCCAACCGCGCCGGGCTATCTTCCGCCCGCCTCGTCTCCGGCCGTGAACTCGCCGCGCGCACCCGGCCGGGTGAGTTTCGAGCTACTGACAGTGGGGAGTGGTGAGGCGCCGCTGGAGCAGATGCTCCAGGCTCGCCTCAAACGCGCGGGGTTCGACGTGACCATCCGTCAGCTCGAACTTTCCGCCTTCCTCGGGCGCGTCTACGGCTCGAGCCCGGATTTCGATGCCGCGGTGCTCGGCATTCCGGGCGATCCCGGTCTCGGGTACCTCGGGCCGCTTGCGAAACTGACGGGCCTGGCGGCACCGTCTGATCCTGCCGCCGCCCAGCGCCTCTTTGCCGATTCCATGCCGGTGGCCTTTCTGTATCACTCTCGCGGTCTTCAAGGAATGAATAGACGGGTGCACGGAGTCACCATGGATCTGCGAGGGGAGCTTCCTACGGTGCGCGACTGGTGGGTGGCCCAGTGAGCGGAGCTCCTGCGGCGCGCACGGGTCCAGCGTATAGCGCGGCGGCGCCGGTGCGGCTGGACCTGGCGGGAGGCTGGACCGACGTGCCTCCGTTCTCCGCCCGTGAAGGTGGGGTGGTCGTCACCGGTGCCATTCAGCTGTTTGCCCGCGCCGAGGTGCGTCTGGGCGGAACCGGCTTCCGGCTGGTGTCCGAAGATCTCCGCGACGAGCTCGAGATCAGCGACTCCGCCGGACTGGTGCGCGATGGCCGGCTCGACCTGCTCAAGGCCGGACTCCGTCTGCTACCGGTGGGTGGTTGCAGGCTCAGCACCCGATCCGACGCTCCCCCGGGCTCGGGTCTCGGCAGCTCGGGCGCACTCGACGTGGCACTGGTTGCGGCCCTGTCGGCGGCCCGAGGAGAGAGTCCCGATCCGGTCGATGTCGCGGAGCAGGCCTGCCATCTCGAGGCGGTGGAAGCGGGGATCCCGGGGGGACGCCAGGACCAGTTTGCCTCCTCGCACGGTGGATTCCTTCGCCTGGATTTTCGCGATCCGGAGGCGGAGGTACGGCGGCTGAAGCTGGATTCAGCCTTCGCGGCCGACCTGGCCCGGCGAATGGTGCTCTGCTACACCAGTGCCTCCCGGTTCTCCGGAGCCACAATCGACCGGGTCATGCGGGCCTACGAGGCGGGGGACCCGGGGGTGGCCGCGGCGCTGCATGGTCTACGGCGGGTCGCGGAAGAGATGGCGGACGCGCTCGTAGCCGCCGATTCCGCCCGGATCGGGCAGCTTCTCACCAAGAATTGGACTCACCAGCAGGCTCTCGATCCTCGCATGTGCACCGAAAGCATGGCCCGGCTCGAACGGTCGGTCACCGACGCCGGCGCCCTCGGTGGCAAGGCGGCGGGCTCGGGTGCGGGAGGGTGCATGTTTTTCCTTGGGCCAGACGATCCGGAACCGGTCATCGAGGCCGCCCGCGCCTGTGGCGCTCAGCTCCTTCCCGTTCGCTGGGCCATGTTTGGAGTGCGCCCATGCTGACCGCCGAGGAGCTGGAGCAACGCCGGTCCGAGATTGACGCCGCCCCTGAGCTCACTGCCCTCCTCCAGCGGCTGGTTGAGCGTGCCGCACCGGTGCTCGAACGCATGCCCCCGGTTCCCCAGGCGAAGGCGTTGCTGACGGCCGATGGCGGTGTCTGCCCCGATGATGGCACCCGGCTCGAGTTCGATCCCTGGAGCCCCACGACGCACCGCTGCTCCCGCTGCGGAAAACAGTTCACCGGCGAGCGCCACGACCGCGCGTGGGCGCACCATCAACACCTGTGGCTGGCCGAACGCGCCGCGCATCTGGCCACCGTTGCCGTGTTCGCCGGACATAAGGCCGCGGCCAGACGAGCCAATCAGCTGCTGCAGGCCTATAGCGGCTATCTGGAGTACCCCAACCGCGACAACGTGCTCGGCCCCAGCCGGCTCTTCTTCTCCACCTACCTCGAATCCATTTGGATCGGCAACTATCTCGCGGCCGCCATGCTGCTTCGCGAGGGTGGGCTGCTGGATGATGCGAGTGCCGAGGTGGTGGCGCTGGTGGCCGATGAGGCCGCGAATCTGATCGGTGAGTTCGACGAGGGTCTTTCCAACCGGCAGACCTGGCACAACGCTGCGCTGGCGAGCATCGCCGTGTGGTTCGAGGACGAGGAGCTGGCCTCGCGTGTCGTCGAGGGCGGGAATGGGATCGTCACCCATCTCCTTCGGGGCTTCGGTGAAGACGGCATGTGGTACGAGGGGGACAACTACCACCTCTTCGCGCTCAGGGGCCAGCTTCTCGCCATGTGGTGGGCCCGAAAGGCCGGCGTGGATCTCCTCGCCGACCCCCGCCTCGCCGAGCGACTGGCCAGCGCGCTCAGGGCGCCCACGACCACGGCGCTGCCCGACTCGACGTTCCCCGCCCGGAAGGATTCCCGCTTCGGAGTGTCTCTGGCGCAGCCGATGTACCTCGAGCTCTGGGAGATCGGTTTAGCGCGAGTGGGCGGCGCGGAGCAGCAAAGCAACCTGTGGAGCTGGTTGCGCCGGCTTTACCAGACACCTGCTCCGAAGGCGCAGACCTTCGACTCCTATCTCCATGAGGCGGGAGAGCCCACGCCCGCACCGGTGCGAGACCGTTCGGATCTTTCCTGGTGGGCGCTGCTGGAGATGATTCCGTCACTGCCGTCGGAGACCCTGACCTGGTCCCCCGGCAACGCCCTGGTCGAGGGCCAAGGTCTCGCTGTGCTCCGGCAGGCAGACCGGTACGCCAGCCTCGAAGCCGGCACCTTCGGCGGCGGACACGGGCATCCCGACCGTCTCAACCTGGTGGTTCATGCCGACGGCGAATATTGGTTGCCCGACTTCGGTACCGGGTCCTACGTGGCGCGGGATCTCTTCTGGTACCGCTCGACGCTGGCGCATAACGCGCCGCGGCTGGACGGTGTTTCGCAGTCTCCTGGAGACGCGGCCTGCGACAACTTCGAGCAGCGCGGGGAATGGGCCTGGGTGCGCGCCCGCTACGGCGAGATGATGCGTACTTTGGTTTCCGGGCCGTCGTACCTGCTCGATGTGGTCGAGCTGTCGTCCAGCGAGGACCACGTGCTGGAGCTCCCCTGGCATCTGAGTGGGCAGGTCGAGGTGCAGCCGGCAGGGAATTGGGCTCCAGCCGAGCTCAGCAACGAGTTTGTGCGCCAGGTCGAGCGATTCGTTCCTGCATCGAGTGCCCCCATCGTGCTCCAATCCCGCGGCGCGAAGGCAACCCTGAGCGTCCGCATTGCCTCGGACGCCGAGCTACTGCGTGCCGTGGCTCCAGGTGCCCCCGGAACGGCGGAACCGGTTCCCTTTTTTCTGCTGCGGGCCAAGGGCAGGAGCCTCCGGCTGGTTTCGGTGCTGGAGTCCACCGCCGGCCAGCCTGTCGTTCGTTCCGTCCGCGCGGGCCAGGCCGCTATCGAGGTGGAGACCACCGCTGGGGTGGACCGGCATGTGGCCACCGTCGAGGGCTGGGAGGTTCGAGGCCCGAAGGAGTCGGTGAGGCTCGCGGGCAACCGTCGCACCCCAGCTGCGTTCGTGCCCCTGGTGTCGAAGGATCGTCCATTGCTCACCCAGGGATCGGCGCTTCAGATAGCTCATGCTCCCGCGCTCGACGGAACGCTGGACGGCTTTGCCGAGAGCGAGCCGCTTCAGCTCGACCATGAGGATCAGTATCGCCGGAGCGAAGAACCCTACGCGGGTCCGGACGAATTCTCCGCGACCGCCACGGTCAACTGGGACGACGGGGGGCTCTATCTCGCCGTGGACGTGGTGAAGCCCGAGGTCATTGCCCGCGATCCCGGGTCTCGGCCACTACGATTGGACAACGAGCCGGACGAGATCCACAGCGACGGGCTCCAGGTGTACCTGAGGTTGCCGTACGACGAGAGCATTGTCGGAATTCTCATCGTGCCTTCCACCGACGAGGGCGGGCTCATCGCCCGCGGCATTGCCGGCACCGCGGGCACGTCCGAGATCGTTCGAGGCAGCTGGGAGCCCACCGAATCGGGCTACCGGATCACCGCAGCAATCAGCCCGCCGGGCTGGAGCGCTCTTCGCCCGGGGGAAGCCATCGGGTTCGATCTCCTGGTGAACGAGATGCAATCCGGTCGGCTGAGGCGGGCGGGGCAGCTGGTGTGGAGTGGAGGCGGGGGCTGGGTCTGGCTGCGCGGGGACCGGCAGGATCCGGCGAGGTTTGGGACGCTCGAATTGCGTTAACATGGTGTCACTCCCGATTCCTCATCCCGATTGCAGCGAGGGACCGTCTTGACCCAACACATCGCCGGCTTCACCTCCACCGGCAGCAAGAACCGCGAGAGACTCTTCGGCGCCCTCCATGCGGACCTCCCGTCGCGGATGGTCCGCTCAGCAGGGCACCGGGTCTGGGACGAGAACGACCGCGAGTACATCGACTACATCATGGGTCTGGGCTCGGTCGCACTCGGCTACGGCCACTCCGAGGTCACCCGGGCCGCGGTGGAGGCGATCGAGGATGGCGTGGTCGGTCCGCTGGCTCCCGTGCTGGAGGAGGACCTGGCGGCGGAGATCTCGTCTCTCATGCCCTGGGTCGAACAGGTGCGCTTCCTCAAGACCGGTGCGGAGGCCATGGCGGCTGCCGTGCGGCTGGCCCGGGTGGCCACCGGCCGAGACCGGATCCTCGGCTGCGGGTACCACGGATGGCTCGACTGGGGCCAGTCCGCTGAAGGCGTGCCTCGTTCGACTCGCGACCTCTATGGCGAGCTTCCGTTCAACGACGCCGAAGCCAGCCGGAAGCTCATCCGGGCGGTCGGGGATAGTCTGGCCGCTGTCGCCTTCGAGCCGGTCATCCATGGCGAGCCGGACCCGGAATGGCTGGCGGTTCTCCGGGAGGAAACGGAGCGGGTCGGCGCGCTCCTCATCGTGGATGAGATCAAGACGGTGTGCCGGATCGCCATCGGCGGCGCGTGCGAGCGCTATGGCATCCGCCCCGACCTGGCCGTCATGGGCAAGGCGCTGGCCAATGGCTTTCCTCTCGCCGCCGTGGGTGGACGCGCCCAGGTGATGGCCGGCGTGACCCGGACCTGGATCTCCTCCACCCTCGCCACCGAGTTCGTCTCCCTGGCCGCGGCCCGGGCCACACTCGACGTGATGGTCGCCCGCCAGGTGCCGAAACACCTCGGGCGGGTGGGCGCTCGGCTGCGGTCTGGGCTCGTTCGGCTCCAGGAAACGCACCCCGAGCTGGTGATCGCGGTAGGAGGCATTCCGGAGATGTGCTTCCTTCAATACGCCGATGAGGCGGTATCCCGGGCCGTCACCGCCGCCTGCGCCCGGTCGGGACTTCTCTTCAAACGCTCGGCCTACAACTTCGTTTCTCTCGCTCACGACGAGCCGCTGATCGATAGCACGCTCGGGCTGCTGGCCCAAGCCCTCTCGACCGTGGCAAAACCTGCCTAGATTGGGGTAAAAGGAGGACGTTATGTCCCGCAAGCCAACTGTGGACGACCTCGACGACGTGGACGATGAAGATGATGCGGTCGAGGAAGAGAATTCCGAGGAAACCGATCTGACGCTGATAGTCGAGACCCAGGACGAGATGATCATGGGAAGCGATCCTCGACTCGAGGGGCCCATAAATCCGGACGAGCTCGACGAAGAGGAGTCGGTAAGAGAGGAGGAGATATAGCGCCGCTCATCGACGTTCACGCGCACTTTCTCCACGACCGTTCTCCGCGCAGCGACTGGCAGGAGCGTAATGCCAGCCGACTGCGCGCCGGGGAGCGGGTGGGAATCACGGTGCACATCGCGTCGATCCTGGGTAGCTGGGGGCTGACCTCCCCCATCTACTTTCCTTCGCCCGCCGATATCGGGTATGGCAACGATTGTCTGCTGGCGCTGCAACGAGTCCATCCAGCCAGTATCCGGGGTTACTGCGTCGTCAATCCCAACTTTCGCGCTCACGCGCTGGCCGAGCTCAAGCGCTGTCTGGATGCCGGTATGATCGGGATCAAGCTGGCCGCCAGCCGGAGAGCCACCGATCCGTTGCTTGACCCCATCTGCCAGGTAGCGGCACAACGGAGCGTGCCGGTGTTGCACCATATCTGGCAGCACCGGCGCCGGGACTACACGGGACAGGAGGCCTCGGACGCGGTCGAGCTCGCCGAGCTGGCGGCGCGTCATCCCAAGGTCAGCTTCCTGTTGGCCCATATCGGCGGTGGCGGGGACTGGATCCACTCGCTGGCGGCCCTGCACGATCAGCCCAATGTATTCGTGGATCTCTCGGGCAGCGGGGTCGATGGCGGCATGCTCGAGGCATGCCTCGATGCGGTCGGGGTCGAACGCCTGCTCTGGGGTTGTGATCTGACCATCGATACCGGCTGGGCCAAGCTCAGATACCTGGAGCGCCTTCTCTCCGCCTCCGATCTGGAGCTGGTCCGCTGGCGCAACGCCACCCGCATTTTCCCCTCCAACGCTTTTCCATCGGACTGATGCGACTCGACGTCAACAGCTTCCTGGGGTCGTACCCGTTCCGGCGGGTGCCCGGCACGTCACCAGATGCGCTGCTTCGGGCGCTCGACCGGGTGGCCGTCGATCAGGCCTGGGTCACCCACTTACCGGGCATCTTCTGGCGCGACCCGGCCGCCGGAAATCCCTGGCTGTACGAGACCACCTCTCGAAACGAACGGCTCCGGCCGGTGCCTGCGGTCCATCCCGGTTTAAGCGGATGGGAAGCGGTCCTGACCGAGGCGCGCGCCGAGGGAGTGCCTGCAGTCCGTTGCGACCCGACGTACTATGGGCTCGATCCCACCGGCACCGAGATGCGGGGCCTAATTCAGGCCTGTGGGTCGGAAGGTCTGCCGCTGATGATCGCGGTGCGGCTGGAGGACGCCCGGCAGCGCCACCCCAACGATCGTGCGGGCGAGCTTCCGCCGTGGGCGGTGAGGACACTCGTCCGAAGCGATCCCCGAGTGCGGCTTGTCATCACCCACGCCGACCGGCCGTTCATCGAGGAGGTTCACTTCGGCTCCACACCGGAGGAGTCCAGCCGGATCCTGTGGGACATCTGCTGGATCTGGGGCCCGCCGGAGGACCATCTGGAGACGTTGTTTCGTACGGTGGGGGTCGATCGCTTCGTGTTCGGCACCGGCCAGCCTCTGCGGCTGCCGGAGAACAGCGTGGCCAAACTCGACCTGCTCGACCTTACTGCAGAGCAACGCTCCGCGATTGAGAGCGACAACGCCAACGCTGTCCCCCTGAGCCCACTCAAGGCAGGCTCATCGACGGCGCCCGGAAAGTGAAGGCATCGACGACTCTCTCAGAGCGCCTCGATGGTGGGCTGATCCCTGCCGTGCCGGTCCCGTTCCGCGGTACCGACATGGATACCGAGGCCCAGCGAGGCTACGCCCGCTGGATGGCGGCGCAGCCTATCGCCGGTGTTGCGGTGTGGGCCCACACCGGCCGCGGACCGCATCTAAGCGCGGATGCTCGCCGTGAAGTACTGGAGACCTGGCGGGAGGCGATGCCTGATAAGTTGCTGATAGCAGGCGCGCGCGACATCAGCATGGCCATCGAGGCCCGCCGGGGCAAAGCCGATGCACTGCTCGCTTTCCCAGCGCAGAACGATCCCATCGGGTATCACCAGCGGCTCAGCCGCGAGCTGCCGGTAATCGCCTTCTACCTCTATCAGGCTGCCGGTGGCGTAGCCTACGACGACGCGACGCTCCATAAGATCCTCGAGCTGCCCGACGTCATCGGAATCAAGGTGGCTACCCTGGACTCGGTCATGACCTTTCAGCGGATCGCCGCGGTACTGCGCCAGCATCCGTCGAAGCTGCTGATCACGGGCGAGGACCGTTTTCTCGGGTATTCCCTCCTGCTCGGAGCGCGTGCCGCGCTGATCGGAATGGGTGCCGCACTTCCCGATCTCCAGGCCGATCTGCTCCGAGCCCGCGCGGCGGAAGACTGGCAGCGCTTCATCCTTCTCTCAGATCTATGCGACCGCTTTTCCCAGACCACCTTCATCGATCCGATGGAGGGGTACATCCGGCGGATGTTGTGGGCGGCGGCGGCGGACGGTGGCCTGCCTCCAGAGTCCTGCGACGATCCCTGGGGTCCCTCGCTCCCATCCGACGAGCGCGAAGCCGTCGAACGCATGGTCCGGGATGCGCGCGCGACTCGAGGGTGACTTCGAGCGCTTCAAGCGCGAGCTCCCCCGCGACTTCGCCGATTACATCCGGGACGCCTACCGCATTGATCTGACCGCCTGCTACCTCGGCCGCACCCTGCCGCACCCCATCGGAAAGGGCTCGGGCCAGCTTTCGCTCAGCCTGGAGCAGCTGGAGACCGACCGGGCCGCAGGACTCGCCTTCGTGGTGCTCAAGACCGTGATTGCGGAGGACTCCACGGGGGACAGGTCCATGGGGGCCTGGGCGGTGCATGAGACCCGGATGAAAGTGGAACGGCGCCGGTCGCCCGGTGGCCGGGAAGGCTGGACGGTGACATGGAAGGGGAGAGGGTGGGATGGTTCGTTCGAGGATTATCTGGGGCTGGTTCGCGCTGCCGCCGACTCCACCCGATCGGGCGAGATCGTGGCGGTCCCCTCGGTAAAGTATCATCTGCCCCGCCTGGGTGAGCCGTTCCGGACCGAAGAGTATCGTCATACCACGGATCGGCTTTGCCGGGCGTGGGGCGCTGAAGCGCTCCCCCTCGAGAAGGACTTCTCCCCCACCTTGGCGGGGAATGAGCTGGCCAATGAGCAGGAGCAGATTCTCCGCTGGCTGCGCGAGGTGCCGGGGCAGGTGCGTGCGGCGGCGGGCGCGACTCCGGTCCGGCTCGCGCTCAAGCTGATGAACGCCCGCTTCGACGACGCCTTTCAGCTGGAGATGCTGCAGGCC
>DATMDQ010000117.1:0-8488 GCA_035557715.1 Gemmatimonadales bacterium | reverse complement strand
CCCACCGAGTCCGCTATCTTGTGAGTCTGTTTCGGTTTGGCCCGGTCCAAAGCCCAAGGTAGCAGAAGACATGAAGACCTTCACCGCCACGCCGGCGGACATCAGTCACGACTGGCACGTTGTCGACGCCGACGGGGTTCCGCTCGGCCGCCTGGCAAGCGTGGTGGCCCAGCTCATTCGCGGCAAGCACAAGCCGACCTATACGCCGCATATGGACGGTGGCGATTTCGTCGTGGTCATCAACGCCTCGAAGATCAAGCTGACCGGGAAGAAGCTGGACAAGAAGCACTACTTCTCGCATTCCGGCTACATGGGCCACGAGCGGTTTACCGCTGCCCGTGACCTGCTGGCTAAACACCCCGATCGGGTGATCGAGAAGGCCGTGTTCGGCATGCTGCCCAAGACCTCGCTGGCCAAGCAGCACCTGCGCGGCAAGCTCAAGGTCTACGCCGGGGCCGAGCACCCGCATGTGGCCCAGCAGCCCAAGCCGTTCAACGTCACTCCGTCGAAGGCCAGCGCATGACCGCAGTAGTACCTCAGTTCCGGTGGCAGGCGGTGGGCCGGCGCAAGACCAGCGTCGCCCGGGTGTATTTGACCCCCGGCACCGGCAAGTGGGACATCAACGGGCGCACTCTGGGTGACTATTTCCCGAGACCCTCGCTGGTGCAGCACATTCAGCAGTCGTTCACCGCCACCGACACGCTGGGCGCGTTCGATGTGAAGGCGCACGTGGCCGGTGGCGGCCAGGCCGGCCAGGCTGGAGCCATGCGGCACGCCATCGCCAGGGCTTTGGTCGAGGCCGATCCCCAGCACCGGCTCAAGCTGCGGGCGGCGGGTCTCATGACTCGCGATCCCCGCGCGGTCGAGCGGAAGAAGCCGGGCCGACCGGGCGCACGGAAGCGGTTCCAGTTCAGCAAGCGGTAGTCGACCTCGCACACCGCCGGATCCGCCTGTGGGTGCCCCTGCGGGGGTCGCAGTCGGAGATGAACGCGGTGGACGCACAACCCCAAATTAGATGGGACAACAACTAGCGCATGGCACAGCCCCAACTGCAGGACCTGCTCGAAGCAGGCGTCCATTTCGGTCACCAGACCCGCCGGTGGAATCCGAAGATGCGACGCTTCATCTTCGCCGAACGCTCCGGCATCTATATCATCGATCTCCAGAAGACTCTCCGCCAGATCGGCAAGGCGCAGGAGCTCTTGAAGAGTGTGGTGCTCAAGGGTGAGGGAGTCCTCTTCGTCTGCACCAAGAAGCAGCTCAAGGCCATCGTACAGGCGGAGGCCGAGTCCTCGGGGTCGTTCTACGTCACTGAGCGCTGGCTGGGAGGCATGCTTACCAACTTCCAGACGCTGAAGAAGCAGATTCGCCGGCTCCGGGAGCTGGAGCAGGGAGCGGCCGAGGGCGATTTCGAGAACTACACCAAGAAGGAAAAGCTGCTCTTCGAGCGCGAGCGGGTGAAGCTGAGCCGGAACTTGGAGGGCATCAAGGGAATGGGTCGTGTGCCCGGCGCCCTCTTCGTGGTAGATGCCAAGAAGGAAAAGATCGCCGTGGCCGAGGCCAACAAGCTGGGCATCCCGGTGGTGGCCATCGTGGATACCAACGCCGATCCGGACGTGATCACCGTGCCGGTGCCCGGCAACGACGACGCGATCCGGTCAGTCTCGCTCATCACGGCCGCGCTGTCTGATGTGATCAAGGAAGCCCGGTCCCAGATGCCGATGCGCGAGGTCACTGAAGATCTCGAGGCCGAGACCTACAGCACCGATGCGGGTAGCGAGGGCGATGCCGATGCCGATCGCAAGCGCCGGCGCCCCCGCCGCAAGCGGCGGCCCAAGCCCGAGGCGATTGCGGCCCGACTCAAGACTGACGCCGATGCCGAGGGGGCCGGAGAGGCTCCCGTCCCCGAGGCGGTGACCGACGCAGGCGCATAGGACCCTATCCGGACCCGTGGCATTTTCCGCCGCTCTCGGGCCGTGCAGGCCGTGAGCGGCGGCTTTACTATTCACCCCTGAGACGAACCCGGTTGGAGACAATGGCAAGCACGACGATTTCGCCCAAAGACGTAAGCGAGCTCCGGACCCGCACTGGGGCCGGCATGATGGACTGCAAGCGCGCCCTGGAGGAATCCGGCGGCGACCTGGCCAAGGCCTCGGAGATCCTGCGGCTAAAGGGCATGGCCAAGGCCGAGAAGCGAGCCGGCAGGAATGCCTCGGAAGGGCTGGTGGTGAGCTACATCCACCACAACAACCAGGTTGGCGTACTGCTGGAGCTCAACAGCGAGACGGACTTCGTGGCTCGAACCGACGAGTTCGGCCAGCTGGCGCGAGAGATCGCGCTGCACATCGCCTCAGCCGATCCGATCGGTGTGAACCCGGATGATATCCCGGCCGAGTTGCTCGACCGCGAGCGCCGGATCGCCGAGGAGCAGGTGGCCAAGGAGGGCAAGCCGGAGAACATCCGCGGCAAGATCGTAGACGGCAAGCTCAAGAAGTTCGTGGCCGAGCGTACCCTGACGGAGCAGCCCTTTGTGAAGGACGACTCCAAGACGGTCGGTCAGCTGCTGAAGGAAGCATCCGCTAAGCTGGGCGAGGCGATCTCGGTCCGGCGCTTTGCCCGGTATAAAATCGGGGAAGCTTGATGGCCCTCGCCTACACCCGCGCCTTGCTCAAGATCTCGGGTGAGGCGCTGGCCGGCGATAAAGGCTTTGGCCTCGACTACCAGGTAGTCGAGGCTTTCGCCGAAGAAATCAAGGCGGTGCACGCGTTGGGCGTGCATCTGGCGCTGGTCGTGGGCGGCGGCAACATCATCCGCGGTACCACGGCCAGTCGCGAAGGGCTGGACCGCGTCTCGGCCGACTACATGGGCATGCTGGGCACCGTCATCAATGCCCTGGCGCTGCAGGACGTGCTGGAGAAGATCGGGGTCGATACCCGGGTCATGACGGCGGTCCGGATGGAATCCGTTGCTGAGCCCTACATTCGCCGCCGGGCCATTCGCCACCTGGAGAAGGGCCGGCTGATCATCTTTGCCGCCGGTACCGGCAACCCATTCTTCTCGACCGACACTGCCGGAGTCCTGCGGGCCCTTGAAATCGAGGCTCAGGTGATCCTCAAGGCGACTAACGTGGATGGGGTCTACACCGGCGATCCGCGGACCGATCCCACCGCAACGTTCATCCCTGAGCTCACCTTCCAGGAAGCCATCATCAAGAATTACGCCGTCATGGACGCCAACGCGTTCGGGTTGTGCAAGGCCAACCATCTTCCGATCGTCGTCTTTAACATCAACCAGCCCGGCGCCATCACGCGCGTGCTGCGGGGTGAGCGGGTAGGGACCATCGTCCGATGAGCACAATCCCCGAATTGACCAAGCACGCCCGCGAGCTGATGCACAAAGCGGTGGAGAGCACCAAGCGCGAGTTCTCGTCCATCCGGAGCGGTAAGGCCAGCGCATCGCTGCTGGATCTGGTGCGGGTCGAGGCCTATGGCAACTCGATGCCGTTGAACCAGGTTGCAATGGTGGCCGCTCCCGAGCCCCGGCTGCTGACGGTGCAGCCGTTCGACAAAGGCCTGACGCAGGCCATCGAGAAGGCCATTCGGGACGCGGATCTCGGGCTCAACCCGGCCACCCAGGGCAACCTGATCCGGGTGCCGCTGCCCGCGCTCTCGGAGGAACGACGCAAGGATCTGGTCAAGGTCGTCCACAAGCTGGGGGAAGAGGGTCGCATCGCCGTCCGCCACGCCCGCACCGAGACCCTCTCCAAGGTCAAGAAGCTCGAGAAGATCTCGGAGGACGACAAGGCCCGTGCCGAGAAGGAAATTCAGAAGCACACCGACGACCATATCAAGCAGATCGAGGGACTCATTCACTCGAAAGAGGCGGAGATCCTGGAAGTCTGACCGAATGAGCAACGACCTGCTGCAACAGCTGCGGGTGCACGGGGCCGTCCCGGCCCACGTCGCCATCATCATGGACGGCAATGGCCGCTGGGCCAAGGGCCGGGCGCTGCCGCGTCCCCTGGGCCACCACGCCGGGATGAAAGCGGTGCGCGAGGTGGTGGAAGGGTGCCTGGAAGCGGGTGTCGGTGTGCTGACCCTCTTCGCCTTCAGCCAGGAAAACTGGAAGCGCCCCGCCGGCGAGATCGAGGCGCTCATGAAGCTCCTCGAGGAGTACATCGCCAAGGAGGCCGCCGAGCTCCGGGCCCAGGGCGTGGCGGTGCGGATCCTGGGACATCTCGACAGCCTGGGGCCCGGTGCGCGGCGCGCCGTAGATCGGATCATGGCGGATACCGCGGGCGGCGAATCGTTGGCTCTCAACATCTGCATCTCGTACAGCTCCCGCGCCGAGATCGCCCGGGCCGCCCGGTTGCTCGCCGAGGCAGTCGCTGCCGGCCAGCTGGAGCCCGGGGACATCGACGAGGACGCGGTGGGCCGGATGCTGTACACCGCGGAGTGGCCCGATCCCGACCTGCTCATCCGCACCTCGGGCGAGATGCGGATCTCCAACTTCCTGCTCTGGCAGCTTGCCTACGCCGAGCTCTACGTCACACCGGTCCTCTGGCCCGACTTCACCCGGCGCCATCTCTTCGAGGCCATCCTGGAATTTCAGCGGCGGGACCGGCGGTTCGGGCGCGTCTCGGTCTGATGGATTCCAATCTGGTCCGGCGGGTAGGATTCGCCGTCGTCGCGATCCCGCTCGCGCTGGCGGTCATCTGGTATGGCGGGATCCCGCTCGCCTTTTTGCTGGCGCTCACCGGGGCGCTGGGCGCGCGCGAGCTGTTCGATCTTGCCGCGCGGCAGGGTGTATTTCCCGCTCGGGTGTGGGGCTTCGTCAGCACCGCGACCATCGCTCCGGTGACGTATGCCGTGCTGGTGGCCCCCGATGTCCGCGGGCTGGTGCTGGCAAGCTGGCCCTACCTGGTGGCCCTCTGGATCATTGGGCTGCTGACCTGGGCCCTGGCTGCCCGATCGCCGGCCGAGAGGCCGATGGAGGCCGTGAGCGTCACCCTGCTCGCGGTGGTTTACACTGGGGTTCTCCCGGCGTTCCTGATCGGGATCAGGCACCTCTCTCATCCGGGGCGCTCCTGGGCCGGCGCCTGGCTGGTGTTCTTTCCCCTGGTGGTCACCTGGGTCTGCGATACCGCGGCAATGTTCGGCGGGAAGGTCCTGGGCGGCCCCAAGCTGGCCCCCACGATCAGTCCTGGAAAGACCCGCTCCGGCGCGGCCGCGGGTGTGGTGGGCGGCCTTCTCGTGGCTCCGCTCTTCGGCATTCTGGTATTTCCGCGAGTCGGGCTGGAAGTCCCACTCTGGCAGCTGCTGGTCCTGGCCGGGGCACTGTCGGTCGTGGGACAGATTGGCGACCTTGCCGAATCCCTTTTCAAGCGTGAGGCAGGGGTGAAAGACTCCAGTCGCCTGATCCCCGGACATGGCGGAGTGCTCGACCGGTTTGACTCGCTCTACTTCGTCATTCCCACCGCGGCCGCCATCTATCGGCTGTTTGGTGTGATCTGATGGGCTCCCCGTCAACCCAGCCAAGGGGGAAGACACCCCGCGCCGAGCCGATCAAGCCGGTCCCGGTCCAGACCAGGAAGGGGCGGCGAGGCGTGGTCGTGCTGGGCTCCACCGGCTCGATCGGTCGCAGCACGCTGGACGTGCTCCGCCGGCACCAGGAGCATTTCAAGCTGGTGGCCCTGACCGCGGGGCAGAATCGGGACGAGTTCGCCGCTCAGGTGGCTGAATGGCAGCCGACCTACGCCGGCCTGGCCGGCTCGGCGGAGGACGTGCGGTGGCCCAGTGGTCCCGAGGTACTGGTGGAGGCCGCTACCCATCCCGACGCCGACATCGTGGTCAATGCGGTGGTGGGTGCGGCCGGGCTCGATGCCACCCTTGCGGCGCTTCGAGCCGGCAAGCGGGTGGCACTGGCCAACAAGGAGAGCCTGGTGATGGCAGGAGCGCTCGTGGCCCAGGCCGCCTGCGCCGGCGGCGGAGAAATCGTTCCGATCGACTCCGAGCACAGCGCCATCCTCCAGTGCGTCACCGGCCGGGACGGCGGGCTCGCTCGTCTGATCCTGACGGCGTCAGGAGGTCCGTTCCGGGAATGGGGAGCCGAGCGGGTGCGGAACGCCACGGTGGAGGAGGCGCTCCAGCATCCGACCTGGCGGATGGGACACAAGATCACGGTGGATTGCGCGACCCTGGCCAACAAGGCACTGGAGTTGATCGAGGCACACCACCTGTTCGGGTTGCCGTACGACGCGCTCGAGGTGGTCGTCCACCCGCAGAGCATCGTACACGCCTTTGCCGAATTCCAGGATGGCAGCGTGCTGGCACAGCTGGGATTCCCCTCCATGGAGCTGCCCATTCTGTACGCCCTGACTCATCCGGAGCGGCTCCCCGATTCGGGCGTCCGCCGCTTCGATCCGGTTGCTGCCGGCCCGCTCACCTTCGAGCCGGTTCGCACCGATGTCTTTCCTGCCCTCGGCTTCGGCCTGGCCGCCGGCCGCGCCGGCGGGACCGCACCCGCCGTGTTCAATGCAGCGAACGAGGTGGCGGTCGCCGCCTTCCTCCAGGGTGCCATTCCTTTCGGGCGCATCAGTGAGACGATCGAGCGCGCGCTCGACGCCCACACCCCCGTTCCCGCCAGCTCCGTGGAAGCGGTGCGGGCGGCCGATCGCTGGGCCCGCGAAGCGGCGCAGCAGAGTGTGAGGTCATAGTGTTGTTGACGATACTGGCCCTGATCGTCGTTCTGGGCGTGCTCATCTTCGTGCATGAGGCGGGACACTTTGTCGCGGCCAAATGGGCCGGGATCTATGTTCACCGCTTCTCCCTCGGCCTGGGTCCCCCGATCCCCTGGCTCACCTTCCGGCGCGGAGAAACCGAGTACACCGTCTCGTGGCTGCCGCTCGGCGGGTACGTCAAGATGGCCAGCAAGGACGAGGACATCGGCAGCAGCGCGCTCGAAGGCGGCGCTCCAACGGTGCCGGTCCCTCCCGACCGGATGTTCGAGGCCAAACCGGTCTGGGTGCGGATGCTGGTGATCCTCGCCGGCGTGACGATGAATGCCCTCTTCGCCTGGGCGGTCTTCACCTTCCTCGCCTACAAGAATGGGCGTGAGATCGATCCGGTGACCACCGTGGGCAAGGTGGTCCAGGAGCTGGTTCCGCCCGGGGCGGAGGCGCTGAAGGAGATCAAGCCTGGCTCACAGATCGTCCGCATCAATGGTGACTCGGTCAAGTCGTGGGACGAAGTCGTATCGTCCATCATCAACACACCGGACCCGGAAGTCCGAATCGAGTTCGCGGGTGGGTCAACCGTGGCGGTTCCGATTCATCCCGACGCGCTGGAGGAGCGGATGAAGGCGGCTCAGTCGCTGCAGCCCCACCGGAAGCCCATCATCGATTCCCTCGTGGCCGGCAAGCCCGCAGCGCGAGCCGGACTGCGGAGCGGGGACTTCATTCTGGAAGTGAACGGCTCGCCCATCCGCGAGTGGTACGAGCTGGTCGATACCGTGCAGGCGAGCGTAGGGCGAACCGTGACGATTACTGCGAGTCGAGACGGGGAACGGCGGACCTTTACCCTCCAACCCTACGTCGACTCCATACCTACCGCTGACGGCAAGACCCGCGTGGTAGGCCGGATCGGAGCCGGGGTCCGGGACGACGCCATACGGGAGAAGTTCACTCCGGGCGAGGCGATAGCCCAGGGGGGACGGGCGACGTTACAGGCCTCAACCCAGATCGTTCGTACCGTGAGGGGACTCTTCAGCGGACGGATCTCCGGACGCACGGTCGGGGGGCCCATCCTGATCGGGCAGTTGGCGGGCCAGAGTGCCCGCCGGGGACTCGACACCTTCCTCGGCTTCATGGCCCTGATCTCGATCAACCTGGCCATTCTGAACCTGCTGCCGATTCCGGTGCTGGACGGGGGACAGTTTCTCTTCCTGCTGGCCGAGGCGGTGATCCGTCGGCCGTTGCCGATGAAGCTCAGGGAGCGGCTCACCACGGTGGGCCTGGTGCTCATTATCCTGCTCATGGGCCTGGCCTTCTCCAACGACATCAGGCGGGTGCTGGGTGGATGAGCCGCAACCCTTGCCTGGCCCTCCGTACCCCCCTTATACTTCCGTGCTACAACGGATTACGACGCGCACTTCGTTCAGAAGAGGACACCAGGCGGCATGAGCTTCGACAAGCAGGCGGTGACGGCCAAGCACCAGGCCCACGCAAGCGACACGGGATCGACCAAAGTACAGGTGGCGCTGCTCACCGAGCGGATCAACTCCCTGACTGACCATTTCCGTAACCACTCCAAGGATCATCACAGCCGCCGCGGGCTGCTGAAGATGGTCGGGACCCGCCGCCGGCTCCTCACGTACCTCAAGCGAAGCGATCTGCCAACCTACCGAGCGCTCATCGAGCAGCTTGGACTCCGGCACTAACCGCCGCGCGCCGACCAGGGGCGTCCTGATCCACTATCGGGGCGCCCTTTCT
>DATMDQ010000116.1:0-19264 GCA_035557715.1 Gemmatimonadales bacterium | reverse complement strand
ATCCGCCCGATAAGAGCACACCCGGAGTGATTCGGGGCCGCAAAACTAGAGGTCTCGCCTGGTCGATTGCACCTGGATGAGATAGCTCGGTGCCGAAGGAGGAGTAGATGAGGTCCACACACGATGCAGAACGTGGCATGGTAGCGCCGGAGACCCTCGGGCTCGAGAGCCGCGTGGAGATCCGCAAAGCTGCGATCAAGCTCCTGGAAGAGATGCCGGAGGGAGTCGGGCGCCTCGTGATCGACATGGGTCGCACCCGTCAAGTGGACTCCGCTGGCCTCGGCGCCTTGATGCTGATCCAACGGCGCGCGGCGGAACGCCGCCAGGCGGTCGTGCTTCGCAATGCCAGCGACGAGATCCGCTTCCTGCTGGTTCTCACCAAGTTGGATGACCTGTTCTCGCTCGAGTCCGTGGCTGCCTGACGGCAGGATGGAGCGAGGGAACCTTCCCTCGTTGCTTCGTTCCCCTTTCGGGATGGACGACTCCCCCACAATAGGTTAGAGTAAGCCGCGACCTCTATTCCCCCCTGTCCGGTGCCGCGGGCATCGATCTGCCGGGTGCATGTTTATGAGTGGAAAAGGAAAACGCCGCCGGCGCGTGTTGATCGTCGAGGACGAGCCCGCGCTTCGATTGAGTTACGAGCGGGGCTTCAACGGCCGATATGATCTGGTGTTCGCGTCCACCGGGGCAGAGGCGTTGGAGCAGCTGGAACAGCACAAGCCTGATGTGGCAGTACTCGACATGCGGTTGCCGGATACCGACGGGGTCGATCTGCTGCGGCGTATCCGGCTGAGCCACCCCGAGCTCCCCGTCATCATCACGACCGCCTACATGAGCATTGAGCCTCAGCTCAAGGTCCTCGATCTTCCCCACTCCGGCTACATCGTCAAACCCTTCCGCCTCGACGAGCTCGGCGCGCGGATCGATGCCGTCTCATGACGGCCCGCCGCTGCTCGAAGCTCGTGGACTCCAGCGTTCCTTCGGACGAGTCCGCATCCTTCGTGGACTAGACCTCTCCCTCCGGGAGGCTGAGGCCCTGGCAGTGGTGGGACCGAATGGGGCCGGCAAGACGACGCTGCTAAGAATCCTCGCCGGCCTCATGCGGCCTACGGCAGGGCAGATCCAGGTGCTGGGCCAATCGCTGGACCGCGGCTCGGCGGATACCCGAGCAGCCATCGGACTACTCTCCCATCAATCCTTACTCTACGACGACCTGACACTGCTCGAGAACCTGACCTTCACCGCCCGGCTCTATGGGTTGGACCGTCCGCGCGAGGTAGCGGAAGCTGCGCTGGCCGAGGCGGGACTGGGGAATCGGGCGGACGAGCTGCCCAGGCGGCTGAGCCGGGGTCTTCTGCAACGGGCGGCTATCGCGCGGGCCCTGTTGCACCGGCCGAAGCTCCTGTTGTTGGATGAGCCGTTTACGTCCCTCGATGCCGCGGCCGCCGACCGGTTACGGGCTGAACTGCGGACACGGCTGGCTGCGGGCCTGGGGGTGGTTCTGGTGACCCACAATCTGACCGAAGCGTGGGACCTCGCCACTCGCGTGGCGGTATTGGTCAATGGGTCCTGGGCTACCGACGAGCCGCGTATGGGAGCGCTGGAAGACTTCCTGCCGCGGTATCATGGACTGATCGGTGCCTGACCCGGTCCGGCTGGCGCTCGCTATCGCGGCCAAAGACATCCGGGCGGAGCTCCGTAGCAGGACGGCGCTGCAGTCGGCGCTGGTCTTCGCCGCGCTCGTTCTGGTAGTCTTCAATTTCGCGCGGGACCCCACGGTGCTCGCCGCCACCGATCTGGCGCCCAGCGTCCTGTGGGTCACCTTCGCGCTGGCAGCGATGGTAACGTTGAACCGGGCCTTCAATGTCGAGCGGGAGAACGCCGCACTGGACGGGCTCCTCCTGGCGCCGGTGCCACGCGAGGCCCTCTTTCTGGGTAAGCTGTTGGCCAACCTTGCCTTCGTGGGAACGGTTGAGCTGGTGACCCTGCCGCTCTTCATGCTCTTCTTCAATGTCAGCCTGGGCCGGGCATTGCCTGGCCTCCTCGGCGTCACCGCACTCGCCACTATTGGATTCGTCGCGGTGGGAACCCTGTTCAGTGCCATGGCCGTGCGCACCCGATTTGCCGAGTTGATGCTCCCGGTCCTCTTGCTGCCGTTCATGGTCCCGCCGCTGATCGCCGCGGTGCAGATGACGTCGCGGCTGCTGGCAGACCGTCCGTTGAGCGAGATGTGGGGGTGGCTTAGGTTACTCGCCCTCTATGATGTCGTTTTCGTTACCCTGTGCATGATGGTTTTTTCCGCGGTGGTGGACGAATGACCGGTTCCTCGGCGCAGGCCGCCGGCGTTGTCCAGCGGGGCCTGGTCCTGAGTGCCATTGGCCTGCTCGCCCTGGGCGGCGTCTACGTGCTTGCGCTGGGCTACACCCCGGTCGAGGTCCGCCAGGGATTGGCCCAGAAGATCTTCTATCTTCACGTCCCGGCTGCGTGGTCCGCACTGCTTTCGTTCTCGCTGGTCGGGATCGCGAGTGCGCTGTACCTATGGCTCAAGGATCCCCGGCTGGATCGCTTTGCGGCGGCGTCGGCGGAGGTAGGCGTGGTGTTCAGCGCGATCATGCTGACAACTGGTCCCATCTGGGCCAAGCCGATCTGGGGGACGTGGTGGACCTGGGATGCGCGGCTCACCCTCACCTTGTTCGTCTTCTTCCTGTTCATCGGCTACCTGGGGCTGCGCGCCGCGGTGCACGATCCGGCCGAGCGGGCGCGCTTCAGCGCGGTGGTGGGTATCCTCGGGATGCTGCTGGTGCCATTCATCCACTTGAGCGTATACCTGTTCCGCACCCTCCACCCGCAGCCGATCGTGCTGAAGCCCAGTGCCCCGTCACTCCCGCCGGAGATGCTGACGACGCTGCTGGTCTCCACTCTGGTTTTCACGCTGCTGTATCTGGGCTTCGTCACCGCCCGCTATGGACTGGCGCTCGCGGATGAGGCCAGGGAGGAGGCACGTGATGCCGCCTGAGCCGCCCCAGAACGGAGAGTACCTGGTCGCCGCGTACGTGATTACAACCGTGATCCTGACGGGATACTGGGTGGCGCTTTGGAGACGGGGAAAAGCAATCGTAAGCGGGAAGGGAAAAACGTAAGCGGGAAAGAAAAAACGTGAGCGGGTAGGAGAGGAGCCCTCCCGCTCACGCCTTTTTTTGCCCGCTCACGCTTTTTGTGGAGTCAGTCCGTTCGCCGCCGCCGCGGCGGAGCAGTTTTCGGCAGCAGGACGTAATGCCACAGCAGCGACGCCAGAACCGCTCCCAGAATCGGTCCGACCCAGTACGCCGCATGTCCCAGCCACTGTTTCGAGACCAGCGCAGGACCGAACGCCCGCGCTGGATTCATGGCCGCGCCGGTCAGCGGACCACCCACCAGAATGTCGAACAGCAGCACCAGTCCGATGCCGAACCCCGCTACACGAGGGGCGTCGGGTGATACCGCGGTGCCGAACACCGCGGACATGAGGAAGAACGTCAGTACCGCCTCAATGGCAATCGCCTGGCCTAACGTGATCGAGCTGGCGATCACCGGCACCCCCAGAAGCGCGGAACGAACCGCTCCGGGCGGCAGGAGCAATTGGACCAGCAGTGCGCCAAGGCACGCGGCGGCAAGCTGGGTTGCGATGTAGGCCGCTGCCGGCAGCGGTCCGATTCTCCGGGCGACCAGCAAACCGATGGTGACGGCTGGATTCAAATGGCCGCCCGAGATCGCCATCGTAGCACTGATCATGACGGACAGCGCCACCGCGTGCGCCAACGCGATCCCGAGAAGCCCGATGCCGCTGTTGGGGAATCCACCGTTGACGACCACCACGGCGGCACCGATGAACACGAAAGCGAATGTACCGAGTGCCTCGGCCACCAACCGACGAGCCAGAGAGGGCATGCGATATCCTTTGGAGAGGAGGCGCCGCGAATCTAGGCGCTTAGGCCGACCGGCGAAAGAGCAGGGCCGCGTTGATGCCGCCAAAACCAAACGAGTTGCTGAGGAGGTAGTCGGGTTCCAGGGTCCGCCCGGTGCCTTTGACGTGGTCCAGATCGCAGGCCGGGTCGGGGCAATCCAGGTTCACCGTGGGGGGCACCCAGTGACGCTGGCTGGCCAGGGCGCAGATGGCGGCCTCGATGGCGCCGCTCGCGCCGAGGGCATGGCCGTAATAGCCCTTGGTGCCGCTGAACGCCAGGCGGTACGCGTGATCGCCGAATACCTGTTTGATCGAGCTGGTTTCGGTTGAATCGTTGAGCGGCGTAGACGAGCCGTGGGCATTGATGTAGCCGACTTCGTGGGGGACTACCCGGGCTTCGGCCAGCGCGTTCCGCATGGCCCGGGCCGCCTGACGTCCGTCGGGCCTCGGAGCCGTCATGTGGTGCGCGTCATTGGTGAGACCAAATCCGCAGACCTCGGCGTACACTGGGGCCCCCCGGGAGAGAGCCCTTCCGCGCTCCTCCAGGACCAGAACCGCAGCGCCTTCCGCCATGACAAAGCCATCACGCCCCTGGTCGAACGGACGGCTGGCGTGGGCCGGATCGTCATTGCGGGTGGACATGGCGCGAATAATGGCAAACGCCCCGAAGCAGAGGGGAGCGAGCGGCGCCTCGGCTCCCCCGGCCACCATCACATCCGCCTCATCCCTCGCAATGGCGCGGAATGCTTCCCCAATGGCTATGGCACCGGAAGCGCAGCTCATGCCATTGGTGGAGTTGGGGCCGGTAAAACCAAACTCTATCGCGATGTTGCAGCTGGCGGCGCCGGCGAAGACGGTGAGGGCAAGCGCCGGATCCACCGCGCGGGGTCCGCCTTGTATGAAGTTGCGGTATTGCTCCTCACCGTGGGCCACGCCGCCGAGCGCGGTGCCCATCATGGCGCCGACCCGGTCGGGATCCTCGCGGGCCGAGTCGAGATCCGCATCGCTCAGCGCCATCCGGGTGGCGGCAACACTGAACTGGGAGAAGCGGTCGAGCCGGCGGCTGCGCCGCTCCTCCATGTGATCGCCCGGGCGAAAGTCAGCTACCTCTCCCGCGATGCGCGACTTGAAGACCGAGGGATCGAACCGGGTGATGCAGCGAACAGCTGATTCCCGTCTCTGAAGGCCCTGCCACAGCCCCTCGACCCCGAGGCCGATCGGCGTAATGGCCCCGATGCCGGTGATTACTACTCTGCGCTGCTCCATGGAGATCTCCATAAGGGCGGTAGGGCCGCCTCCACATGCTTCGCGATCCCGGCCAGCGTCCGCGACGCAATCCCATGAATGAATACCGGACCAATCACCCAATCCGCGGCTGCCCCGCCAACCAGGGGCCACCGAGGTCCGGACCACTCGTGCACGATGGTTACGTCGGTGCCGCCTTCGAGCGGCTGGAACTGCCACACCACGTCCATGCCGGTGGTAATACCACGGACGTGCCGGTAGTGAATTGCCAGCCCGGAACGGTCTACGCGCATCTCCGAGATCCACCACGTGGGGTACCTCAATGGGCCGAACGGCCGCCATGCGGCCATCTCTACCAGCCCACCCTGCTCCCGCCGTTCCAGCTTTCGGACCCAGCGGTAGTGACCGAGAAGGCGGGGCCACTGCTCCACGTCGACCGCGGCTTGAAACACCGGCTCGACCGGGGCGGCCACACGAATCTGATCGACGGTGCGCATCACCCCCCCTGGGGTGACCACCAGGCCACCAGGCGATATCCGGGACGACGATGGACCCTGCCATCGATGCCCGCACCAGCCATCAGCGAGGTCATCTCGGCCCGGGTGAAACCGCGGCGGATGGATGTCATGCCATCGGCGACCGTCACGGGGTCGAACCCAAGGAGCCGGGCCCCGAACCAGAATGCTAGCGGAGCGATGGGACTGCGGCGCAGATCCGCGACGATGGCAGCCCGGCGTGCCAGCCGGTCACAGGTCCGCAGCAGATCCACGACGGAAGCCTTCGTCAGGTGGTGCGCCACCTGGCTCACCAGCACGACATCCACGCTCTTATCGCGGATGGGTGGCACTCCGGCACAGGCGAGGGCGGTGGGTACGCCGGCACCCGACGCGAGAGTTGCAGCCACCCGGTTGAGCTCGAGACCAACGGGCACGATCCGGATTCCTTGAGCCCGAGCCCAGCGGGCTGCCACGAGAGGCAGATCGCCCAGGCCGGTACCGAGGTCCAGCAGCGTCAGCGTGGTGCCTCGAGGCACGCCGGCGAGGGTGCGGGCCAGTCCAAATCGTACCGCGGCCGCGCCTCCGAACCAGCGGTTGGCCCGGCCGATGTTCCGCAGCGACTCGGCCACGGCGCCGGGATTCGCCGCCGGATCGTCGAGCAGCTCTTCACCAAGAGACGTAATCGACAGTCCTGCCATCGGTGTCACCCCAGCGCGGCGTAGCCGCCGCGATAGTAGAGCAGCGGACGTCCTTCGTGGGTGGTGCCGCCGCTGACGCGGCCCACCACGATGGTGTGGTCACCGGCAGGGTACGTCGCCTCGCGCGCGCACACGAGGTGCGCCAGCGCCCCGTCGAGCAGAACCAGACCCGCCGGACTCAGGCGATATCCCACCCCGTCGAACCGGTCTTCGTGCTTGTCCGAAAACCGCCGCGCCAGGGCCTCCTGATCGCTGGCCAGCACGTTCACCACGAAGTCGGAAGCCTGGAGAATGACCGGATGCAGCCCGGCTTCACGGTCAACGCAGACCGAGAGCAGCGGGGGACTGAGCGAGACCGAGGCGAGACTGTTCGCCGTCATGCCCAATGGCTGTCCCTCCGGGGTTGTCAAAGTCAGAATGGTGACGCCGGTGGCAAAGTGGCCCAACAACTGGCGAAACTGAGAAGGGTCGATCGCGGAGGTGGTCACAGGGTCATCCGTGCCAGGAACACAGGATTAAGCACCGCCCGCAGGGGCACAAAGCCTCCAGCCAATCCAATGACCGTGTGGGCCATTTCCTCATGACTGCCCAGCCGGGATATCCCCCGGTCGAACAGCCGGGGGAAGCGGAGCGCAGAGTCGATCATGCGCTCGAACATCCACTTGCCCGTAAACAGCCGGCGCCGCCGGTGCCGATACTCGGCCAGCCGATCAAGGGTGACGGGTCCCGGCAGGCTCAAGGCCGCCACGGCCGTATCCGCTGCCAGCTCCGCACCTCGAAGCGCGCAGTAGATCCCGTCGCCCGTGGCGGGATCGAAGAAATCGGCGGCGTCGCCCACCAGGAGCGCCCCCGGCGCAATGACCCGGGCCGACCGGACCGCGAAGGGTCCGGTGGCCAGGACGGGGCGCACCACCTCCCCGGCTTCGACCCGCTCTCGCACCCCGGGAAACTCAGCCAACGTGTCATGGAAGAACCGCTGCACCCCGCCGCGCGCATGCGCGGCCCGTTCAGAAGGAACCACCAGCGCGACGTTGGTCTGGCCCTGCCCGATCTGGTTGAGTCCCAGGTACCCGTGCTCGCGAAAATGGAGCTCCGCCGAAGGGCCCATGTCCGCCACCCGAGCGACGTGGGCAACGAACGCCATGCGGCGGGAGGTGCCGTGCCGCCGGCGGCCCAGCCTTCGCGCCACGACCGACCGAAGCCCGTCAGCTCCAACAGTAAGCCTCGCTCTCAGCGCTTGCCGCCCGCCGGCCTGATCGCGAACCACGACTCCGGCCACGCCGCCTTGTTCGTACAGGAGCTCCTCGACGCGGGCTCGCTCCATCACCGCGGCACCCGCAGCGCGAGCGGCGGCAAGCAATTCATGGTCGAGGGTGCGACGCGAGATCGAGAGTCCGGTGGGTCGGAATGGATGGTAACCCGCGAGGGAGAACTTCCCATGAGCCGTGGCCCCCAGGGGCCCGGTGACCTTCATTCCTTCGAGGGGAAAGCCGCCGGCCTTCTCGAGCTTTTCCAGGACACCGAGCCGGGCCAGGATGCGAACCGCTTCCGGGCTCATATACTCGGAGCAGGCCTTGTCGCGGGGGAATGCTGCGCGATCTACCACCAGAACGGACAATCCGCTACGAGCCAGCAGAGTGGCCGTGGCACTCCCGGCCGGGCCGGCTCCGGCCACCAGCACGTCGAGCTGGTGGCCGTCCGCGGGAGCCATCAGGGTTTTCACCAGCTCAACCAGGCGAAAGCCAGCACCATACCGCCAGCGCGGCGCAACCGGCCAGCGCCGTGGCGACGAAGTTCACCCCGTCGTTGTTCAACCATGCCATGCCACCCTCTCGGGTCGTCGCGGCGCCACATCGGTGGACGCGCCATTCGCTGGCCGCGTTGCACACCGGGCAGTGGAAGCGCCCCTGAAGCAGCGCGCCCAGCGTCGAGTCCGCGACCATCCCCAGGAAACCTATCAGGGTTCCGATCGGGAGCAGCAGCGGCATGTCCGTGGCGACTGCCCCAGTACCGGCGACGATCAGGGCGCCCGCCGCACCGCCCGCCGTGCCCAACAGTGTCATCCCCCCACTGCTTCCGGCCGGCACCGTGCGCCCGGACCACGCAAGCCGAGGCAGGGCCCGGCTCCGCGCCCCGATCGACGTTGCCCAGGTATCCGCAGCGGCGGCAGCCAGAGTGATTGTCACCAGCCAGATTCCGAGCCCATGGTCCACGAGCCCCACCCCGGCAGCCAGCGCCGCCGGCCCTCCGTTGGCATAGACCTGCCACAGGTCTCGCCGGTCGGGCTTGGAATCGAGACCCGGCGCGGGGCGCGGTCCCACGCGGGACACCAGGTTGCTGGAAATGAAGAAGGCGGCCAGCACCGCGCCGCCCTGCCATCCAGTCCCCAGGAGAACCAGAACCCCGACTGTCCATGCCGCCAACGCACCGGCCGGGGTCAGAGTGCGAGCGCGCCAGGCCGCGAGCGCCGCGCCTCCGGACACCACAGCCGCCAGCGCGAGTGGAACCTGGGTCAGCTGCCTGTGGTCTCCGCGCGCAGAGCCGCCAGAATCCGCGCGCGCAGCTCCTTGGGGCAGGTTGTCTGCCCGGCCCTGGTTTCCAGCATCGATAGAAAGCTTTCCTCGAAGCGGGCGTACCCGGTGCAGTCGCGGCAGTGCTCCAAATGGACCCGCACCTCTGTCACCAGCTCCGGAGTGAGCTCGCGCTTGAGGTAATCCTGCAGGTGGGCCAGGGCCTGATCGCAGTCGAGGCGGCTCACGGTGCCGTCTCCCTCGGCTTGATGTAACCCGCCTCGACGGCGTGATCGTAAAGAACCGCCTGGAGCTGCCGGCGGGCGCGGAACAGCCGCGATTTCACCGTCCCTACGGGGATCTTGAGCGCCTCGGCGATCTCGCCATAAGGCATGCCTTCGATATCACTCAGGGCGAGCACCTCGCGAAAGTCGGCCGGCAGAGCGTCGATGGCCTCGAGAACCTTGGCATCCACGATCTGGGAAAAGAAGCTGCCTTCGGGATCGGTGTCCTGAATTGACCGGTAGAGGGCATGGGGCTCGACCGCCTCGAGGTCCATGGCGACGGGCTCGTGCTTCCGGCGGCGGTAATCATTAATGAAGGTGTTCCGCAGAATGGTCAGCAGCCAGCCCCGGGCGTTGGTCCCCGGACGGTACTGCCGCCAGGAGCGATACGCCTTGAGCATGGTGTCCTGAACCAGATCCTCGGCCTGCGTCGGGTCAGCGGTGAGGCGCAACGCTACCCGGTAGAGCGTGTCGAGGTGGGGCAGGGCCTCCTCGTCAAACGAACGCCCGGGGGCGGAGGGCTCAGCCATGGGAGACAATGTAGCCGCCTTGCGGTCCCGAGTCATTGCGAGACGACCGGCCGCCCCCTGGCTCGGGAGCCACTGCCGGGCTATGTTCCGCGCCGAGTCCCGTGCCTAAACCCACCGTTGCCGCCCTCATCCCGCTCAGCCTGCTCGAGGCCCTCCGAAACCTGGACACTCCGGTCGAGGACGGGATGGACGAGCTTGCCGAGGAGATTGTGGTGCGTCGCCTGGGACTGAGCCCGACCGTGGCCGCCCAGATCCAGCGTTACCGCCAAACCGCCGAGCGAGGCGGCACCGTGGACCTGGATGAGGTGTTGTCAGTGATCCGGTTAGTGGGGCGGAGACCTGATGCGCCGCTGGTGTTTGCCGATGCCGGTCGCCGGGCCGCGCGGTACGCCGCCCGCACGCGGGGCCGGTCGTCCCGGACCCTGGCTCGCATGTCTCCCAAGGCCATAGGGCGCCGGATCACGCTGCGGCACGTGGCTCGGCTGGCGCGCACGATCTTCGACGGCGAGCTCAGCTCCCGCGCTCCAGTAGTCGAATTCGAGATGGCGTCACCGCTCTCGATTGTGGCGCTGCCGGCTGGGGAAGCCTGCCTCTTCTACGGCGCGGCCTATCTGGAGCTGCTGCGGGGTCTCACCGGTTTCGAGGGAGCCCTCCTGCACCAGAGGTGCCGCTCCCGCGGCGAGGACGCCTGCCTCTGGCGTACCGCGACCGCGGAGGTCTACGAGTGATCGACCTGGCCGGGATTGGTGAGGCGCTCTCGAAGTCGGGAGCGGACGGTTGGCTGCTGTTCGACTTTCATGGTCTCAATCCGGTGGCCGGACGGGTCCTCGGACTCAAGGGGATGAATACCCGACGTCTGTTCGTGCTGCTCCCTAGGAGCGGCGAGCCGATCGCGGTGGTTCACAAAATTGAGCTCCAGGGTCTCGAGGGCTTTCCCGGCCGGGTCATCCCGTATGCCCGGTGGAGCGAGCTGCATGAGGCGCTCGCCTCGCTGGTGGCCGGCCGAACCCTGGCGATGGAAATCTCGCCGGACGATGCGGTGCCCTATCTCGATCGGGTTCCCTACGGCGTCGTGGAGCTGCTCCGCCGGCTCGGCGCTACCGTGGTTCCATCCGGCGCGCTGGTGTCGCGCTTTGCCGCCCGGTGGAGTCCTTCCGAAGCCGAGGACCACCGTGCGGCGGCGGAGATCCTGGCATCGGTGGCCCGGGAGACGCTGTCGGCCGTGGTGCACGAAACCGGGGGGGCGCTGACCGAGTCGGCCCTCCAGGCCAGAGTGATCGCCGCGGTCGAGGCGCGCGGACTGGTCTTCGATGCGCCCCCGATAGTCGGCTTTGGAGCCAACTCAGCCAAACCCCACTACGAGCCGCAACCGGGGCGGGACGCCACACTGCGTCCGGGCGACGTGATCCTGCTCGACCTCTGGGCCGGCCGGAGTCACTCGACCGTTTTCGCCGATCAGACCTGGATCGGGTACGCCGGAAGCCGGCCGCCGGAGCAGGTGGAGCGGGTCTGGCGAGTGGTGCGTGACGCGCGCGACGCGGCCGTTGCCACGGTGCGCCGGGCGGCGGCCGAGCAGCGCCCCATCGCCGGCTTCGAGGCGGACCGCGCGGCTCGAGCGGTGGTGGAGGCCGCGGGATTGGGCGACTCGTTCGTACACCGCACCGGTCACTCCATCGATCGCGACCTGCACGGCTCGGGGCCGCACCTGGACGACTACGAGACCCACGATGACCGTCTGCTCATCCCCGGCGTGGGGTTCTCGGTGGAGCCGGGCGTTTACCTGCCGGGAGAGTTCGGCATCAGGAGCGAGGTCAACATGCACTGGGGCGAGCGGGGGCCAGAGGTGACGCCGCGGGAGCCGCAGGTGGAGTTGATTGTAGTGAGGAGCTAGGAGCTGGGAGCTGGGAGCCTATATCACTGTCCGCCTGTCCGCCCTACCAAACTTCCCCCCTTACCAAACTTTGCTTTGCGGGTTAGAATCGCGTCCAGCAAATCCGGTTACGACATCGCGACATCACAGCTGAAGTAGATGGACGAGGGCGCGCCGCGGAGAATTTTTTCGTGCTGTGAAGTCCCGGGTCCACTCCCGGGGGCGGCAGTTCGATCCGGCAGTGTTCCATTGGGCAACCTATCCGGTTTCAGAGAGTTACATCGGAGAGGGACAAGGGACTTGATAGCGTGACCATTCCTTGACACCAGATTTTGGTCGCTTCATATTAGGCACCCGACCGGGCCGCGGTCGGCGATCGTGCTTTCTGGTATTACGCCGTTCCCCATCAACAATGCAGCTGCTAACCCACGCAGGCGATTCCCGTTCGTAGGCCTTTAGGGCCGAAAGGGGAGGCGTGTAGGCCTCCCGCTCCAAGCTGGCAGTAACCGCAGGTCCACGCCTTTGGAGGACGTATCCATGAAGCAAAGCTGTGTAAGCGCCTTCGCACGCGCCGCGCGGAGCTTCGCGCTCGCGGCAGTCGCATTGGGCTTTGGAGCCGGGTCGCTCCTGGCTCAGGGCTCGACTGGTAAGATCGAAGGCAGGGTGCGTGACCAAGCCGGCGCACCCATCGCGAACGCGCAAGTGTTCCTGGTGGGCACCGCGTTCAACGCACTGACGAATCCGCAGGGCTACTATTTCATGAACAACGTTCCAGCTAGCACCTACAGCGTGCGAGCCGCGTTCATCGGCTACAAGTCGACCCAGGTTGACGGCGTGAAGGTCCTCGCCGGCCAGACCGGCACGGTCGACATCCAGCTGGAGCAGACAGCGGTCCAGATCCAGGAGATCACTGTCGTCACCCAGACGCAGCCGCTGGTGCCGCGAGACGAGGTGACCACCAAGCAGCGAATCGACGGCGAGTTTACCAGCAACCTGCCGGTCGACCGACTTAATAACGTGCTGGCTCTCCAACCTGGTGTCGCGGCAAGCCCCTCCAACAATACAATCTCGATCCGCGGTGGACGCACCGACGAAGCCGTCACCTACATTGACGGCGTTCCGGTGTCCCCCGGCTACCGGGGCGGCAGTAACGTGGGCTCGCTTGGCACCGAGATCACCGTCGGCGTCAACAGCATGGAAGAAGCCTCGGTGACCACCGGTGCAGCCTCGGCCGAGTTCGGCAACGCGCAGTCGGGCGTCATCTCGGTTCAGACCAAGACCGGAGGCAGCAAGTACACCGGCAGCTTCGGCTACGAGACCGACGAGGCCTTCGGCAAGAACACCAGCCTGGGCTTCAACAGCTTCCAGGGAAGCTTCGGCGGGCCGATTACCCGCAACCTGACGTTCTTCCTTTCAGGCGTGCTGGAAGGGAACAAGTCGATAGGAACCGGAATCGACGCACAGGATTCGCCGATCTTCGTGCAGGCCGGCGTCGACACCGTGGTGGCGGTCCCCAGCCTGGTCGGTGACCCGACGGCTGACACCACCATGGTCCCGGTGTACAACTATGCCGCCTACCGGGGCGATTGCGACGATTTCTCCGGCAGCGCCGATCCCGAGATTGCCTCCAACTATGGTGTTGACTGCCAGGGCGGCCGCACTCCTTATTCGGCCCGCTCGACCTATCAGCTGAACGGCAAGCTCAACTACAGCTTCGGCACCGGTTCCCGGATTTCGTTCACCGCACTGGGCAGCCAGTTCCAGGGGCGGACGTTTAGCCAGAACCGCGACCTGACCAACCGGGTCCTGACCTACCAGAACCTCTACAACCCGCAGGCGCTGGTGGCCTTCCAGCAGCAAAGCAAGGTGTTCACGCTCAACTGGACCCAGAACCTCACCAAGTCCACCGAGCGGGCGCTGGCTCTGGAGACCTACCTCTCTTACCAGACGGACCAGACGCTCCAGGGTCCCATGACCACCGAGGGCGAGGCGAGCACGCGCGATCCGTTCGGCGGGTTCATGATCGGGGGGATGGATTTCCTGTTCGACTTCGACAACTTCCCGCTGAACGAGGAGCTGGTCAACAACTACCGGCAGAACCTCGCCGGGAGCCGGCGGTCACCGCTGGATCTGGAAGATCGAGTCCAGTACGCCACCAGCGACGTATACCGGAACAACGCGTACGGCTTGTACAATCGCGGCTCTGCCGGCGCCGATATGCAGTTCTACGATCAGGGAATCGGCTCTCCTCTCGCAACCCGGTTGATCATGTACCAGGAGAACCGCTGGGTCGGAAAGGCCAACCTCGACTGGCAGTTCGATCGCTATAACCGCGTGAAGCTGGGCGGAGAGTTCACCCACTACGATATCGGGAACTACTCTCACCAGCTCGACGACCAGATCTTCTCCGACGTCTTCCTCGAGAAGCCGATCCGGTGGAACGCCTTTGTAGAGGATCGGCTCGACCTGGGTGACGTGGTCCTGGTGGCCGGTCTGCGGTACGACTGGTATCACAGCAAGGCCCAGCGGCCGGTGGGCTTCCCCGTCATCACTACCCATCCTGACTACGATCCGGCCAATCCGGACGCTTTCTTCAACAACCCGGATCTGTTCCGCGAGGACCAGAGCCACAGCTACCTGAGCCCGCACGTTCAGGTCTCGTTCCCAGTGACGGAGCGGACCAACTTCCGGCTCTCCTATGCCCACCAGGTGCAGGCCCCGGACTTCGGGGTGGTGCTCCAGGGCATCAACAGCGACGTCAACCTGACCAACACCAACAACGTCTACGGTGCTGACGTCGACTTCGGCAAGTCGATCACGTTTGAGTTTGGCGTGCGCCACGCGTTCAGCGACGACATGGTGCTGGACTTCGCTGCCTACAACAAGGACAACCTGTCCAACGCCGCCAACCGGCTGATCTCCCTGCCCGACCCCACCACCGGGGTGAACGGCAACATTCGAATGCTGACCAACGCCGACTTCGGCAACACCCGGGGCCTCGACGTCCGCCTGGATCGCCGGTTCGGCAACCTGTTCAACGGCACCCTGTCGTACAGCTTCATGGACGCCAAGAACACCGGGTCCGACCCCGATACCTATATCGACTTCGGATCCCGGGTGCTGAATGCGGTCTCGGGTGGCAACCAGCCGCCGCCGCAGGCGAGCCTGCCGACCGACTTCAACCGGCCGCACACCCTGGCCGCAGCCGCGTCGGTGACCTTCCCCAACGACTGGAACCAGGGGTCAGGGGTCGGCGCGGTTCTCGAGAACGTCGGACTCTACGCCACGTTCCGGTACGCCAGCGGCACGCCGTACACCGCCTGCTCGCTGGGCTCCACCGACCAGGACGTGGTTTCAGGTGACAACTGCGACCGGGAGTTCCCCGAGGGCTTGAACCAGAGCCGTCTCCCCGCATTCAAGAATCTCAACCTGCGGCTGACCAAGGGATTCGGGCTGAGCGGGCTGGACATTACGGCGTATCTCGATGCCCGCAACATCCTGAACTGGACCAACGTCATCCAGGTCTTCACCCAGACCAACGACGTGAAGAACCTCGACGAGGAAGAGAACGAGTTCGCGGCCAATGCCGAGGAAGTCCAGAGCGAAGCGTTGGCGTCGGGTGTCGATGTGTCCGCGGAAGGCACCATCGACCTCACCTTCGGCGGCATCGCCGACCGGAGGCAGGGGTGCGGCACCTGGGTGACCACCGACGGAGTGGCGGCGGCACCGAACTGCGTGGCGCTCATCCGGGCAGAGCAGCGCTTCGGAAACGGCGACGGGCAGTACGACGAGACCGAGCAGCGCCGGGCGTCGGACGCGCTGTACAACACGATTCGCGGAGTTCACAACTTCACCGGAGACCCCCGCCGTATGCGGCTCGGTCTCGAGGTGAGCTTCTAAGTCAGTTTGCCGCATGGGACGCCGACCGGTGCCCGGTTTTGCAGCAGGGTCCGGTCGGCGTGCCCTCGTTTTCTTCCTGAGAGAGGACGCAATGCACTCCTTCTTGCGTATGAGAAGCGCGCTGTGGGTAGGCCTCTGCGCACTGGCCTTGACCGCCATCGCAGCCGGCTCCGCCGAGGCCAAGCCGAGGCCGGGGAACCCGAACAAGGGTTTCCGCCTGTTCGCCCGGCCCCTCGGAGCTCTGGTCATCAACCGCATCTACTGCGGTCTGTCCAGCGGCGGCGAGATCTGCGTGGACTCGACCAACTCGTCGACCATCGGCGGCGGATTCTGGCCCAAGGGCACCGCCGACCAGTACGTGTTCAACTCGGGCATCCAGGTTGCCGGCCTGATCGGTCCGGATGCGAATCCCGAGTGGGCGGGCGACACCACGGGTGCGCAGTTCTTCAGCCCCCGGGGTGACAACGTCGGTGAGGAGTTCCGCCCCATCTTCAACTCGAGCAACCCCGACGACGTCGCCAACTGGCCGGATGCAGCCAAGGTCCCCCAGGGTGACCCCAGCGAGCTGCTGTTCAATCCGCTCCTCCGGGGCCGGGTCTCGGCGTCGCAGGGTGACGTCTGGTTCCTGTCCTGGGAAGGCAACCCGCAGTTCAGCGCCGGCCGCGAGCACCCGTTGGGTGTTCTGATCGAGCAGCGCGGCCTGGGCTGGAACTTCCCGGCCGGCAACGAGGACATCCTTTACTTCGTCTATACGTTCTACAACGTGACCTCGAGTGACCCCGCTGCCTACGCCGCGGTGCGGCCGGGCATGCGCGAGATCCTGGCCGAGGCGGGTGACCGCTTCCAGAGCCTCAATGAGGCGCGGTTCGGCATCAGCATTCCGGACGGTGGCTACACCATCACCAACCTGTTCGCCGCCTTCGGTGCGGACATGGACGTGTCCGAGGCCGGGGCCAACTTCTCGTCGGTGAACGTGCCGTTCTCCCTGGGCCATACCTACGAGCACACCTTTGCGCCGGCGGCGGGCTGGACCTTCGATCCCAGCATCTTCTCTCCGCCGTTCTTCTCCGGCTCCGGGTTCGTGGGCGTGAAATACCTGAAGAGCCCGGTGGATCCGATCAGCGGTCAGGAGGTAGGGCTCACCCTGTTCAGCAACACGATCAACAGCGGAGCCTTCGACGACGCGCAAAACGTCACCCAGCTGTACCGCTATCTCTCCAACAACATCAGCGTGGCCGCGGGCGATGCCGCTTGCAACACCGGCGACCCCAAGGCAACCAAGATCTGCTACATCAATAACGGCCAGGAAGACGACATGCGCTTCTTCCAGGCCTCTGGTCCCCTGGAGTTGGCTCCCGGCGGGTCTGGCTCCATCGTCGTGGCGTATATCTTCGCAGCGCCTGTCAGCGTGGGTGCCTGCACCGGCCCCGGCACCTGTGACCTCAAGCCGGGCGATCCAACGCGGCTGAGCGATCCGGTTCGGCTCCAGGTCGGCGCCAACGCCATCGACTCAGTCTCGGGATTCAACGGTTACCGTGGTCCCTTCGCCCCGACTGACACCGTATTCCAGGATTCCATCACCACCGTGCCCGGCTCGCTGCTGGGCAAGGCACTGGTGGCGCAGAACGTCTTCAACAACCAGTTCCTGCTCCCGTTCGCGCCGGACTCGCCTGACTTCTTCCTGATTCCCGGCAGCAACAACGTCACCGTGATGTGGCGCGCGTCTCCCAGCGAGACCACGGGCGATCCGTTCTTCGCGATCGCGAACGCTGTGCTCACTCCGGAGGGCGGCATCAACCCGCTGTACGATCCGAATTACCGCCAGCTGGACGTGGAGGGGTATCGGGTGTATCGCGGCCGGGTAGACTCGCCGAACTCGATGCAGCTCCTGGCGCAGTTCGATTACAGCGGTACGGTGATCTCCGACTTCCAGGGTCAGGTCAACCCCACGACCAACTGCGCGCCTGAGATCGGAATCAATGCCGGCGTCGACCCGGTCACCGGTGTTGACCCCTGCGTCTTCGACTCGGTTCCCCCGGGCACACCGCGCGTCCAGCACGTCGATGTGCCGCTGGTGGGTCCGATCTCCCAGACGTTGCTTGCTCCCCAGGGCAGAACCGCGCTGGCTACTGGAGAGGCCATCCTTCTCCGGGCCGACACTGCCCTGACCGGGGCGGCAAGCGGCTGCCTCACCTTTGGCAACGCGGCCCAGTGCCCCCTCAGGGATACCGGGGTGCCGTTCGTCTACGTCGACGAGACCGCGCGCAACAACCTGCGGTACTTCTATAGTGTGACGGCTTTCGACGTCAACTCGTTCCAGTCGGGGCCCTCGAGTATTGAATCGCCGCGCGCCACCAAGTCGGTGATTCCGCAGGCGCAGGCGTCCAACTTCGAGAACACCTCGAGCACGGAAGTCAGCCTGCAGGGCCGTGGAGTGGCGCTGAACACCACCGCGGCGAACCCCACGATCGACCCGGCCACCGGCAAGTTCAGCGGGCCCTTCCCTGCGACTAACGGCTTCGAGTTCGGCCTGGCGGAGTTCGTCCAGACGCTGTTGTCGGCCCCGGGGTCGTTCTCGCTGACGCTGGACAGCATCACGCTCGGCTCGGCCTACGACTTCATCCCCAACGTCTATCATTTTACCGGGGCCTCGGGCGCAACCACGACCCAGGTGTCGTTGCCGATCGTGCAGGATCAGTTCAACATTCAGAATTCCAACTTCACCTACTTCACGGCTATCTCGCCGGACGATGCACTGGCCCAGCGCTTCGGTGGCAGTGACGAGTTCAAGCTGACTGCCAAGATCCTGCTGAATCTTCCGGGGAACTACTACACCAACTCCTGGGGCCGCGGCTGCGTCAATGCCGCACCAGGGTTCGCGGCCAGCGCGGCGTTGGGCGTCAGTGGCTGCGAATACAACGGGCAGCGCTGGTTCGATGGCCCGTCTCCGACAACCAACGAGACGGTCGACGATCCACAGGCCGCCCATCCGGCAAATGCCCTTGGCTTGCCGATGGCCAGCCTGAATAACGCAGGCGCAGTCACGGGTGCCACCACCGTCCACATTCCGCACTCGTACGAGACGGTGCAGAACACGTATCGTACGGTCGAGGGTGGATTGGGCGGCGTCAACCGGGCGACCGACTTCAACGTCTACTGGGGCGCCGGCGGGCTGATCGACTCGGTCATCGATGTCTCGCACAACCTGGCGGTGCCGTTCGCTCCCACCATCGGAAGCAGTTACGGCGTCCTCAACCAGGCGGCCGGAGCAGCTGGGGGATCGAATGACGCCCGGCCGGCCGTCCTGACCGCCAACGACATGGGGTGCGTCGCTCCGTGGAACACCTTCCCCTCGATCAGTGGTGCTGGTGCTCCCTTCACCTGCACCGCGGCGGCGCCGTTCGCCCTGAGCCAGACCGCGGTACCGGGTCCGGTGGCGATCTACGACGTGAACACCGCCAATGGCGCTACCAAGGCGCCTCAACCCGGCCCCGGGTTCATTCTCTATCTCCCGGGTACCTATACCGTCTTCGAGGCCGGGGTTCCGGCCCAGGGGGCGGTGTGGACGCTGCGCAGCTACGTCGGGTCGATTCGCGGCGGACAGGGTGCAGCCGGTGATCGGGGACCCTACACCTACACCCTCCGGCCGCGCCCGCTCACGGCGACCGGTTTGACGATGCAGGTTGACTTCGAGTTGGTAAACCAGACCAACGCGGCAACTGAGAGCGATCTGACCCGGGTCCACACGGTACCGGATCCGTACTATGTCACCAACGCCTTCGAGCAG
>DATMDQ010000115.1:0-11854 GCA_035557715.1 Gemmatimonadales bacterium | reverse complement strand
GATCTGCGCGCGTACCAGAACAGGCCTAGCGAGACCGTGAGCGAGATCGCCCCCATCACCTCGAAGAGCCGGAAGATCTTGACGTCCGGGTACTGCGTCGGGATCGGCGTGACCAGGTGCCCGAGCAGCAGCTCCGCAATCCACAGGCCGGCGATGACGGCGCAGACGAGCCCCAGCCGGTGGGCGGCCTGCTGGAGAAGATCCTCGGGGAGGCCCGACTTTGTAGAAGTGGAAGGCGGGGTGCCGATCTCGGTTTCGACGAGTCGGTAGTCGGGAGCAGGGAACTGGGAATTGAGGGACATGGATTACTGAAAGGGTACGGCTATTTCAGCGTGGCGGGAAGCGGTAATCCACGGCGGTAGTAGGTCTCGTCCAGTCCTACCGCCTTACCGCCTTACCGCCTCCCCGCCTTACCTTGAATATCGGGCTCAGCAATCCACCTGACGGATTCAACCGTATACAGTCTGGATGACCAACGGCGTCCTTCAAGATCAGGATCGTATCCTCCTCCGTCGCATGGCCGACGGGGACGAGTCGGCACTGGCCGCGCTGTACGACGGCTGGGCGGAGCGCGTCCACGCGCTTGCCACCTGGATTCTAAAGGACCCGGACGAGGCCGAGGACGTGGTGGAGGAGACCTTCTGGCAGGCCTGGCGCACGGCCGGCCGGTACGACAGCAACCGCGGCGCCGGGTCTACTTGGCTGATCATGATCGCCCGGAGTCGCGCACTCGACCGGCTCCGGGCTCGCCGGCGGTGGACAGATTGGAGTGACACGCCGGGCAACGTCGGGATCTTGAGAGAGACGACTGCGGGGCTGACCGCCATGGCACCGGACGCACACTCGGAAAACGTGGACCGCCAGGCGGCGCTGGCCGCGGCCCTGGACGGGCTCCCCCCTGACCAACGCCGAGTCGTCGACCTGGCCTTCTTCGGCGGTCTCTCGCACTCGGAGATCGCGGAACAAACAGCCGAGCCGCTCGGCACGGTAAAGACCCGAATCCGGTTGGCGATGCAGAAGCTCCGACAGCGGTTGGCATTCCTGCGCGAGGAGGGTCCATGAGTCAGGGACTGCAGCACGAAGAGATGCAGGAGAAGCTGCCGGCAGCGGCGCTCGAAATGCTGGAGGTTGCTGAGCTGGAGCGGCTCCAGGCGCACCTGGCAGGATGCCCCGGCTGCGTGCAACTCCTCCGGCAGTACCGCGATGCCGCAGTGGGTCTCGCGCTCCAGGTTCCGGCCGGCACGACAGATCCGGCACGCTCAGCGGCGATCCGGAACCGTCTCATCGCCCGGGTGCGGTCGGGGCGGGAGGGGCGGACCGCTCGACGCCCGGGAGTGGATCGGTGGCTGGGATGGATGGTGGCAGCCGGGCTCGCGGGCATACTGCTGGTGCACCACTCGGTGCACCAGACAGTTGACTACGGATGGCTGCTGTCGGGAGTGCTCACCTTGGTCCTGGTCGGCGTCGGCCTCTACGCCCGCAAGCAGCAGCGCCGGGCCGCGGAGCTGGAGGACCGGGGGGATAGATCACGCAACCTTTAGCCCCGATCCGACATCCTAGGGTTATAGCCAATCATCCTAGGAGGTACGCCATCCCACTGGATGTATTCCTACCACATCGGCGTCGTTGGAGGCGGCCCCTCCGGCGACGCCGGTTCCACTTCTGCACTATACCACGATGAACGGACTCGCGATGGCGAGGACCTGGTCCTTCGTCAACGGCTCATCGAAGGCTTCTGTTACCGCGTTGCTCGTGGGAAGACCGTTGGTGGCCTCTTCACCGGCATACACCGCCGCAATGGCAGCGTTGTCGGTCATATTCCCTGTGATCCAGCCCTTCTGACCCCGAAGCCGGCGCACCTCGGAAGCGTGCCGGGCTTCGACCGAATGGATGCGCAGCGCAGTCGTCAGGATCGCGTTGTCCGCCATGAGCGCCGCGGCCTGGCCCTTGTAAGCTCGCACGCCGGTGTCCTCGAACGCCTGTGACAGCAGCTGGAAGGTGGGATAATCGTTGAACGGGTCGAGAGTGCCGCCGGCAGTAAAGTCGAAGGTCGGTTTGTCTACCGCACTGGCGCCGAGCACGCTCCGCAGCAACGCAACGTGGGCGGTCTCGTGCTTCCTGATCTGCTGGAAAATCGGCTGATCGGCCCCCGGTATCAGGCCGCCGGAGGCCAGGCCGGTCACGTAGAACTCGTTCTCCAGTTCCTCCAGGGTCAGCGCGAAGTTCAGCACGTCAATGATCCCCTGGGGTAGGCCGCCCTGGGCGAATGCCTTCTTAGCCATCAGTCCGAATGCTACCGGCATCGAAGCCAGGGCCAGAGCCCCGGCCATCTTTCCCGTGCGGGATACCGCACCGCGGCGCGACTCGACCCGATTCATCAGCTCGGGATCCAGGCTGCCGAAAATTGTGTCTCTCATCGTACTGGCTCCTTAGCTGGTCGGCAGACCAGACGAATTGATGGTGGTCACGACGTAGGTGTCGGCGGCTGTGAGTACGGCGGGGGGTGCCCGCTCGGGAATCTCCAGTCCGGTCGTGGGATCCACCGTGTCGTCGCCGGCGAAAGAGCCCGCGGCGCTCGATCTCGGCACCAGCAGGTCCCGGATTGCCGCGGCATGGCGGGCCTCGACCGATACGATCTTTCCGGCGACGAGAAGGTTGGCCGCATCGGTCAGAAGCTGGCCCGCGCCGTTGTATGCCGACACGCCGAGGTCTTCGAAGGTCTTTGCCGCGCCGAGCACGCTGGCCCGATCGGCAAAATTGATAGTGGTAAAGTCGACTGTGAGGTCGGCGATGGCGGCACTCCCCAGTGCAGTCCTGAAGAAGTCGCGGTGAATCACCTCATGGTCCCGGATATCGGTGAGGATTGACTGTTCATCGACCGACGCCCCTGCGTAGAAGCTCGCGACCACCTGGGTATAGAAGGCGGCCTCGAGCTGCTCCAGGGCATAGGCGTAGTTCAAGACACCGGTGTCTCCGGTTCCGAGATTGACCTCCCCATCGCCGTTTCCGGGACCGTTGTGGTCATCACTACAGCCAAGCGCCACGACCCCTATGGCCATCCCGGACCACTGCAGGAACGCCCTTCGGTTGGTGGAACGTGCCAAGCGATCCAGGAAATGAAGCTCACTCTCCCCCTGTGGTAACCTCGTTCGCATCTGCGACTCCTTGACTCTGGGTTATTGGAACGCACCGGCCGCCCGCGCCCGCTCGCTACACGAGGGCGCACGGCCGCCTCACCCCAGGTACGACCTCACTGCCTGATTGGATCTGAGTTGAGCGTGGCGAAGATCCGAAGGGAGGAGTCGCGCGTAGAGTAGGGAGACCACAGTCCGACTTGCCCGCCTCCAGGAGCCCGTAGCATGTCTCACACCTCGACCCAGCCCGCTTCCGCAGACCTGATCGATCTCGACACGACTTTTCTTCCGGTGGGCGAGATGCGGCAGATCTCGCGGGTGACTGGGCTCACTGGTGCAGAGATCGAGGGCGAGGTCGATCTCGGGCCGGATCACTGGGTCTGGGAGCAGCACTTCCCGGACGACCCGATTTTCCCGGGGACCCTCATGACAGAGGCCGCGGGACAACTCATCGCGCTATGGGCGTGGGCCCAGGGGCAGCGGGGGAAACCACGGCTGGTGCGCGTCAACGCGGACTTTCACAGTCCGGTTGGCAAGTGGGTCCCAAGCCTGGTCCTGAAGGGGGAGGTCCGCCGCAAGCGACACCTGAACTTCGGCAGCGTAGAGATCAGGTCGGAGGAAACGCTGGTTGCCACAGTGGAGGCGGTGCTGGTGGTGCTCGCCTAGCCGGTCCATGAGGGCCGGCGCGGGGGCGTTGGCCGGCACCAATCATATAGCACTGCCCGTGAGCGCCGGGTAACTTCCAGCCCCATGCACTCCTCCGATCTCGCGGGCGTCCTCGAATTCCTGCGCGCCTCCGAGCGCCTGAAGGCCACCCACCGAAGCGCCTACACCTCCGAGGGCCAGCAGGAGAGCGTCGCCGAGCATACCTGGCGGCTGTGCCTGATGGCGCTGGTCCTCGCGCCCGAATTTCCGGCTGTCGATTTCGCCAGGCTGGTGAAGATCTGTCTGGTACACGACCTGGGTGAGGCCGTAGGCGGTGACGTGCCCGCGCCGGAGCAAGCGCGACGGAAGGCGGCGGGACTCGCCACCGGCAAGGGCGACCAGGAGCGGCGCGATCTCCTCACCATTCTGGAGCCGCTGCCTCCGGCACTGAAGGCTGAGATCGCAGCACTCTGGGATGAGTACGAGGCCGCCAGCTCGCCCGAGGCCCGGCTGGCCAAGGCGCTGGACAAGCTGGAGACCATCATGCAGCATACCCAGGGCAAGAACCCGCCGTCGTTCGATTATCGCTTCAACCTGGAGTACGGTCGGAGCCACACTGCCGATGAGCCATTGATCGCCGCGGTGCGCGCCATACTGGACGCCGAGACCGAGCAGCTGGCGCGGAATGCCGAGGGACCACGCGACTGAAGTTCGACGACCCTGGATCAGGAGTGATATGCCGCCCACGGGGTGCCGAGCAGGGAATTTAGTCGTATGGCTCCTCGTGCTGGGGAGCTGTGAACCCCAGCCGGCGCAGCGGACCGACGCCGAGTTCTTCCCCATGCCCGGGGGCCAGACGCTGCCATTCTCCGAGGCCGTCCGCGTGGGCAACATGCTGTACCTCTCGGGCCAGCTCGGGACCGACAGTACCGGGAAGTTGGTGCCGGGAGGCATCGGCCCCGAGACCCGGCAGGCGCTCAGCAATATCGCGGCGGCCCTGGCGAGACATGGATCCAGCCTCGACCGGGTGGTCAAGTGCACGGCGATGCTCGCCGACATGGCCGAATGGGCGGCAATGAATGAGGTGTACGTGACCTTCTTCCCCTCTCCTCGGCCGGCTCGCAGCGCATTCGGCGCCAGCGGCCTCGCACTCGGCGCCCGGCTGGAGCTCGAGTGCATGGCGCTGCGATGAAACGACTCTATGCCATCCTGAGCGTCATCGGCTACATCACATCCAACTGGTTCGTCATCCTGGTGTCGGTACGAACCGGGAACGTGCTGCTGTGGACCAAGCCGTGGGACACCATGGCGGGCATGTTCGCCAATCCCATAGCCACCGCGTTTGCCATCGACCTGCTGTTCGCGGCGCTGGTCGCCTGCGTCTGGTTTTACGCCGAAGGGCGCCGGCTCGGCATGCGGCGGATCCCGATGTACTGGCTGCTGACGCTGGCCTTCGGACTGGCGGGTACGCTGCCGCTCTTTCTCTACCATCGCGAGAGCCGGCTACGGGAATGAGCAGGTGACCCTGCAGAGCACCTCCTCCGTTCCGGTTCCGTTCGACCCCGGCGCTGCTACCGGGTTGGCCGTGGCCGCGGGTGTCTGCCTGATCGGGCCCATCCTCGTCGCACTCTGGTGGCACCGCCGGAGCCGGGCACCGCTGTCGGCGTTCGGCGCCGGCGCGCTCGTCTTTCTGGTCTCGCAAGTGATCCTCCGGTTGCCCTGGCAGATCCCGCTGGGACGCTGGGTGCAGGTACACTCCGATTGGCTGATCCCCTTTCTGCTCTTCTCATCCCTCACCGCCGGCCTCTTCGAGGAGACCGGCCGTTGGGCCGGCTATCGCTACCTGCTGCGGAAAGAACGGAGTGTTCGCATCGGAGTGATGTTCGGGCTGGGCCACGGTGCGCTGGAAGCAATCCTGCTGGCCGGACTGCCGCTGGCCGGGTTACTGGTTGCCTGGGTGCTGGCGTCCCGCGGGATGATTCCCTCCGAACGGGCGCTCGAAGCCGTGCGTCAGCAGGCCGCCGCGGTGGACGGCTGGAAGGTGTTGCTGGCGGCAGTGGAGCGCGCCAGCGCCATCGCGGCGCACGTCGGGCTCTCGCTGATCGTGCTCCAGATGTGGATGCGGGGCGGCAAGCGATGGCTGGCACTGGCCATTGCGCTCCACTTTGCGGTCAACGCCGCGGCGGCGTTGCTCGTGATCGCGTTGCAGCTGAGTCCGTTGATAGGGGAGATGATCCTCGTGGTGCTGGCGGTGGGAGTGCTCTCATTGGGATGGCGACTGGCCCGGCAGGCGGAGGACTCCGGCGGCGCGGTGTGGTGATTGCAACAGCGCATCGCAGGTTTCCATCAAGACGAGGAGGGGCACTGGGTGGCCGAGCTCGCGTGCGGCCATCAGCAACACGTGCGTCACGATCCGCCCTGGCAGGTTCGGAACTGGGTGACAACCGAAGAGGGTCGGCGAAGCCGGGTGGGCACGACGCTCGAGTGCCCGAAGTGTGAGCTGGGAGCTAGGAGCTCCTAGCTGCGCCCCCCCGATGCAGGCTCCACCACCGTTCGGCCTGCTGCTCGGTCCAAGGGTCGACCTCGATCTCCGCGAGCAGCCGGTCCAGCTCGGTGGCGGTGGCGGGCCTGTCTTTGGGCTTCTTGGCCAGGCAGGCGAGAATCACCCGATCCAGCGCGGGAGGCACCTCGAGCTCGGTTCTCTGAGATGGCGGCACTGGCGTTTCCTGCAGGTGCTTTGCCAGGACCTGAAAAGTGTTCGCCGCCTGGAACACCAGCTGACCCGTCAGCAGGTAGTAGGCGACGCATCCCAGCGCATAGATATCAGCTCGTCCGTCCACCGTCTCGCCTGAAGCCATCTCCGGCGCCATGTAGGCCGGCGTTCCCGGGGTGAGCCCCGCGGCCGTCGCCAGTGAATCCTGACCCACCACGCCGGCCAGCGACTTGACCAGCCCGAAGTCCAGCACCTTGGCGAAATCGTGGCGCATGCCGACCCGTCCCAAATGGATGTTGGCCGGCTTGATGTCGCGGTGAACCAGGCCGGACGCGTGGGCCTCCTCGAGCGACTCGCAGACCTGTCGCACGATGTGAATCACCCGGTTGGCAGGGAGGGGACCGTGCTGCCGCACCAGAGTCTCCAGATCCAGCCCCTCGAGCAGCTCCATCACGAAGTACAGCGTCTCGTCCTCCATCACGCCGAAGTCGTAGAGCGCCACGGTGTGGGGCGACCGCAAATGTGCCGCCGCGTCGGCTTCCCGGCGGAATCGGGTGATCGCCAGCCGGGCCGCCTCGCCATCGCCCTCCGCCAGGATTTGTGGCCGGATGAGCTTGATCGCCGCCGGCCGGGCCAGCATGCGGTGCTCGGCGCGATACACCTCCCCCATCCCACCCTGCCCCAGCAGTTCGCCCAGCCGGTAGCTGCCCAGCGCCCGCTCTCTGGCGACCTGTTGCCCCAGCCGGGTGACCACCTGCGAGATGATCACGGCAACACCGACCATGAGATAGGTGGGAAAGTGCATTGCCAGCAGGTTGCTCAGTGGCCCGAACTCGTAATGTCCGAAGTGGCGCCAGACCACCATGCCGAGTGGATCCATCGATGCCGCGAGGAGCCCGGCAGACAGCATTTTCCACGGGGTTGCCGGCACGATGGCCGCAGCCATCAGGATGACCGGCCCGATCCAGGTGATCGTGGGGCTGACATCCAGAGTCGCGTCCCCGAGCGGCCCACCGTGCATCATGACCCCGAGGGCAAACGCCATGACTACGAGGTAGACCAGCGAGAGGTCCATCACGAAGGCCGGGTCCCGCTTCCTGCGCAGATAGAAGTACAGGGCCAGCGAGGTGATCGCGCCGGACGCAGCGACGGCATCGATCCACTGCAGCCCGGCCCAGCGGGGTTCCTCGGGGTGGGCGGCGTGCTGCGCGAGATGACCGAAGAGCGGACCCAGCACCCAGAGCGTCGCGGCGATCAAGGACATGATCTGCAGCCGGTGCGAGGCCTGCTGCAGCAGGTCGTTGGGCAGCCGGCTGGTTCGCCCCGATCGGCTCTTCAGCTCGGGAGGCGTCTCTCTGGCATCACGGGCGATCAGTTTGCGCTGGGACAAGGACCGGTAGGCGTGAAATGGTCGGGCGGAGACCTGGGTACACCCTGGCAGGAAAAATGACCGGGCGAGGCGGGGCTGGCTAGGGACTAGCTGGCGGCGGCCAGTCGCTCGTCGAGGACCTCGCGCACCCGGTGGAGCAGATCGGTGATGGTCCACGGCTTGGGCAGAAACCTCGCCCCCGAGAGCGGCTCGTCGAGCGCATCGAGGTCTTCCGCGGTATGCCCGCTCATGAGCAGGACGCGCACGCCGCTGCCGTGACCCCGAAGCTCCCGGTAAAGTGCCATACCGCTCAAGCGCGGCATGACCACGTCCGACACGACCAGGTCGAAGGGATGTTCCGCGTCCCGGATGGCGGCGAGCGCCCCTTCACCATCGGACGCCTCAGCCACCGTATAGCCGAACCGGGTCAGTACCCGGGCGGCAGACCGCCGGATCCCTTCCTCGTCATCCACCACCAGGATGCGCTCGTTGCCTCCAAACCGTGGGCGAGGCTCCGAGGCCACCCGGGCCGGTGGAACGCTGGCCCCGATCGCCGGGAAGTAGAGCCGCACCGTGGTGCCGCGTCCCTCCTCGCTGTCGAGATCGCTGTAACCCTTGTGCTGGGTGACCAGCCCATAGATCATGGCCATGCCCAGGCCGGTGCCCTTACCCACCCCCTTGGTGGTAAAGAAGGGCTCGAACGCCCGCGCCCGTACCTTCGGGCTCATGCCACACCCAGTATCGCTCACAGCAACCACAATGTATTCGCCGGGCCGGCCCAAGCCCCGGGTGCGGCGGTGCTCTTCGTCGAGGGAGGCCCGATAGACCCGGACTCGCAGGGCTCCCCCCTCCGGCATCGCATCCCGGGCGTTGGTGGCCAGATTGAAGAGGATCTGCTGGATTCCGCCGACATCGCCACTGATCGTCAGCGGAGTTCCGCTCTCGATCTCGACGCCCACTTCGACCGAGGCTGGGAGCAGGCGGCCGAGATCTTTGGTGGCCTCGCTGATCACCTCGCCCAGATCGATCGGCTGCATCTCGACCGAGCGGCGCCGGCTGAAGGCCATGAGCTTCCGGACCAGCTCCACACCCCTGAGCGCTGCACGCTGGAGCTCGGATAGCTCCGTCCGCATGTCCGCCCGGTCCGGCGCGATCTCGTCGGCCAGCAGCGCGGCGTTGGTGATGACGATGGTCAGGAGGTTATTGAAGTCGTGCGCGATGCCGCCGGTGAGCTGCCCGATGGCTTCCATCTTCTGAGCCTGGCGGAGCTGTTCGCCCAGGCTCTTTCGCTCGGTCACATCCTCGACCAGCGCAATCACACCGTCGACGACCCCGCCGGTATCACGGGTGGGAGCGGCGCAGATCCGCAGGTCGATTTTCAGGCCGTTGCGCCGCACCCGTTCCGCCTGGAGACCGGTAAGAGCCTCTCCCGAGAGCACTCGCCGCAAACTGTGCCGGAACTCCTCCAGGCCTGATGCCGGCACGAACGGGAGCGTTTGCCCTATGGCCTCCGCCGCCGACCAGCCGAACATCTCTTCCGCGGCATGGTTCCAGCTCCGCACCCGGCCATCGGGATCCAGGGTCATGATCCCGAGCGGTGATGCATCGATCAGAGTCTGGAGCGTCTGCGTGGTGCGACACAGCTGTTCCGCGGCCTCGCGCCGCGCCGCCGTGTCCCGTTCCAGCGCTTCCTCGGCCGCACGCTGCTCGGAGATGTCCTCGATGAGACCGATGCCCCAGCCGATGTCGCCGGCACTCTCCGGAACATGCGTCGCTGTAACCTTGCCCCAGAAAACCGTGCGGTCCTTTCTCAGGTACCGTTTGACCAGGCGAAGGGACGTCCGTCGGCCGGCAAGCAGTTCCCCCAGCAGGTCGTTTTCGGATGCGTTGTCCGCGGGATGACTGATCTCGGCGAAGGTGCAGCCCAGGAGCTCGGCGTTAGAGTAGCCCAGCATGGTTCGGAGGGCAGGGTTGGCGTCAGTGATGATTCCATCCGGGCCAACAACTGCCATCCCGACAGAGGAATGCTCAAAGAGGCGGCGAAACCGCTGTTCGCTGACCTGAAGCGCATTTGCCGCCTTGAACTGAGCCGCCGCCATTGCGGCCAGCAGGAGGCTCATGGTGGCCAGAATGGCTAGAAACAGCTGGCGCTGCCACAGGCCGTGGTATTGGCCGTCTCCGAGGAAGGGCCCTACCTCGCTGGCGGCGTACATCATCGCTACCGCCCCCACCACCAGCGTCGCCAGACTGGCGGCTCGGGGGCCGCCTCGGATCGCAGCCCAGCCCACGAACGGCAGGATAGCGTATTCGTATCCTTGCACAGCCAGCATCAGCACTACAGTCGAGCCCACTATCCCAGCGCCGACCAGGCCCACCTCGGCAATTTGGAGCCGGGTGAGCTCAGGCAGGCGCAGACCTGCCCAGGCGGCAAACAGGGGAGTAACCAGCAGTATTCCGATTGCGTCGCCGCTCCACCAGGTGATCCAGATTGTGCCGATAAGGTCCAGGGACACCCCGGCAATCAGATGGAGGCTCAGCGTGCCGATCGTCGCAGCGATTACTGGTGACAGGAGAGCGCCGAAGCCAAGGAGCAGGAGGGCGTCGCGAACTCGACGGAGATGGCTGTGGAACCTCAATCGTCGGAGGGCGTAGGCACCGGAAATGGCGGCTAAGCTGTTACCGGTCGCAATCATCGTTGCCGCGGCCCATGGAATACCGTTCAACCCGTTGGCGAGCAACGCCCCCACGAATATCCCCGGCCAGATCCGGAATCCGCAGAGAAGGAGCAGGCCCAGAGCCAAGCCGGCTGGGGGCCACACTGAAGCCACCACCTGGTGAACGGTTGCGAGGTGGAAGGCGAGCTGCGCCGCGACGAAATAAGCCACGGCAACGCCAAGGCATGCCGCCGCTTGCGGTGCCCAGCGCGTCACGTAGTGTCGCCACCCCTGATGGGTCATCCACTGCCTGGGTTTCGAGTTGCGCGAGCCGCGTACGCGGTGGCGCGAGGACGAGCGGCTGGTAGCTCCCGTCGGATCGCTGGTCGGGGAACGATGGAGAGGGCTGAGAGAGTTATCGGACGTGAGGGAGTAAGTCTTTAGCGTGCAGGCTGTTGTCGACGACAGTCCCCGCTGCGCAAACAGGCGGATGGTTTCCTCCAGATCCGAATGCCTGATTGTATCTTGGGCGGATGCCGAGTAGCGAAGGGCCTCTCACTCCAGGGGTTTACCATGTCGGATCACATCTATAAGACCATCGAGCTGGTCGGGTCATCCTCACAAGGTGTCGAAGACGCGGTGCAGAAAGCCGTGGCCAAGGCGTCCGAGTCGCTGCGCAATCTGCGCTGGTTCGAGGTGCTGGAGACGCGGGGACACATCGAGGGCGGGCGGGTGATGCACTGGCAGGTGACGCTGAAGATCGGGTTTACGCTGGAGGGCGAATAAAGCGGTAAGCGGTAAGCGGTAAGCGGGGCGTGCCGCCTCGCTACACGGTTACATCGAGACGCACAGCCGCTAAACAGAAAGCGGTGACCGGGTTTGTTCCCCGCCCACCGCTTACCGCTCACCGCTCACGCTTTTCTAGACCCTACATCACCTTCCCGCGTCTCACCCGGAAGTCGACCACGTTTTTCATCCAGGACCAGAGCGAGTCCTGCCGCTCCATCTGGGCCGAGGCCACCACATGCCGGCGCCAGCCCTGCATCACATCGGCATCCTGGGTCCAGAGCCGAACCCGCTTCCTGGGAACGTGCTTTTCCCACCGCTGGGCAACCTTGGGGGAGGCGTAGAGCAGGCGCACCGTCACGCTCCTGGAGAGATATTCCAGAGGCGTAAGGTTGATTCGCCGGTAGAGATCGTCTCCCCTGGCCCCGGGAATGTCGGGGACGCCATCCGAAAACATGATGATGCTCAGCGGCGCCAGGGTCAGGTTCTGCCGCTGCACGTGCACGGCAATGCGCTCGAAGAAGGCGTTGTAGTCGGTGATCGGATCGGTCTC
>DATMDQ010000114.1:0-6694 GCA_035557715.1 Gemmatimonadales bacterium | reverse complement strand
TCCCATCGAAGTCGCTGCCGATGCCGACGTGATCGCTGCCGGCGACCTTCCGTACGTACTCGATATGATCAGCCACCTGCTTCAGGGTGGCCTTCGGGCTCGGGTGCGTCGCCTTCCACTCCTCGAGGCGCCGCTTCTGCTCGACAGTGTCGGTCACCGCCTCACGGATCGCGCTCTCCTGTTCCTCGGCTTGCGCCTCCCAAGTCGCCACCTCCGGCGACACGAAAGCGGGCACGAAGGTGACCATCACCACCCCACCGTTCTTCGGCAGGCGGGCAAGGATCGAGTCGGGAACATTCCGCGGGTGATCGGTGAGCGCCCTGGCCGCGGAGTGGGAAAAGATGACCGGCGCCTCGGTCACGTCGAGGGCGTCGCTCATGGTGGCAGGCGAGACATGGGAGAGGTCTACCAGCATGCCGAGCCGGTTCATCTCCCGCACCACCTCGCGCCCGAATTCGGTCAGTCCGTTGTGGCGGGTGGAATCCAGGGCCGCATCGGCCCAATCGAGGGTCACGTTGTGGGTGAGGGTCATGTACCGTGCGCCGAGGTCGTAGTAGGACCGGAGCGCGCCGAGCGAGTTCTCGATGGCGTGGCCGCCTTCCATGCCCAGGAGTGACGCGACTCTCCGGCGCTTGAAGCTCCGCTCGATGTCGTAGGCTGACAGCGCCAGCGCCAGACGATCGGGGTACCGAGCAATCAGCCGGCGGGCGATGTCGAACTCCTCCAGCTGCACCTTGGCATACCCGCTGTCCTTGATCTCGCCGGGGATGTAGATCGACCAGAACTGGGCACCCACCTGGCCCTGTGCCAGCCGGCTCAGGTCGGTGTGCCCGGTAGTGTTGATCCGGAGATCATAGGCCGCCACGTCCCGCGGCGCCTTCTCGGACTCTCTGATGGTCCAGGGAAGGTCGTTGTGTCCGTCAATGAGCGGCGTGGAGCGCAGAAGCTTCCTGGCGCGCTCGAGTGCCTTGTCCGTGGACTGGGCGTGGGCGGGAGAAGGCATGGCGGTTAGCAGAGAAAGCGTGAGCGGGAAAAGAAAAAGCGTGAGCGGTGAGTGGGAAAGCAGGTTCATTGGAGTTCCTGATGTTGGGTTATGTCAAGCAATCGCACGTCATCCCCGAGCGCCCGCTCACCACTCACGCTTTTTCTTCCCAGCTCACGCCCTATACAGCTGCACCAGCTCCGGCCTGATCACGAACTCGGGACAAATCGTCCGATCGTATTCGTAGGGCCCGCCGGTCTCGGCGTCGGTCCAGGGAAAACCCCGGCACACCACCGGGTAGTATGACTCAGCGTGAATGGTGCAGACGTTGTCCCGAAGGAACACGCAGCGACCGGCCTTCACCCGGGTACGCCACTCGCCCCACCGGGTGCGATAGACCGCGTTCCCGCCGTGGAGCGACGTGATGGCCGCGGCCTCATCCTCATTGAGGGTGACGCCGTAGGCACAACAGGACGAGCTATGGGGACAGGGATAGCAAGGCAGCGATGGCAGCTCGAGCATGCGCAAAGTTAGCCGGATGGGGCGAGTGCCACCATTATCGTGACGATCTCGTGTGCCGCGGCGTGAAAAGGCACGATTCGGCCGCCTTCTCCGAGCCTGATGTCGTGCAGCGGGCTCTCGTCAGCGCGGGCGCGCTGCGCACTGCTCACCGGTTCGCCCAGGTGCCAGAGGCCCGCAGTGGGCCGGGCGGTCGCGTTGTAACAGCGGAGCACCATGGCCTCCCCCTGCTCGGCCGGCTTCAGCCCGGAGAATACCAGGCCGTAGCCTTCCAGACGTACATCGATGGGCACCGGCGACAGCGGCGAGGCCTGGCGCAGCCACACGCCGCGGACGGGAAGGAAGATGTCTTCCCACAGCTCGGGTAGCACGGTGCCGCCGTCCAACTCGGTCTCGGTCACCGGGGCGAAGGCGAGCTGAAGCCGCTCGACTCCGTGGCACTGGGCCAGCGGCGTTGCCACCGGCCAGCCGGCGTGACCGGGACGCGTAGGCAGATCGCCGCGAGAGAGCTCCCCTACCGAGCGCAGCAGGGTAACCAGCAGGTCTCCCTTACGCTCAAGCTCATACTCGAAAAAACCGGGGGCAAAGATAGCGAGACCCTTTGGTCCCGAGGCTCGCGCCACGAACCGGTGCGCCGGGGCAGTCGTGACCGGCGTCTCTCCTGGATAGGCGCGAGGGTTGGCGCTGACAGCCGGCCGCTGGGTCACTCCGAAATGATCCCCCGCTGTCGCAGTCCCGCCTGCCAATCCAGTGCTGGTACGGAGCCGTATCCGATGATTGGAGCCCCGGTTCTCGAGCTCGAGGGTACAACGCACCGAGGGACAGCCGGCATACAAGGTGACGATGAGCCGGACACCGAGAGTCCCGGAGCGCTCGCCCCGAACCCCCCGCCCCGCCGCCAGCCGCCAGCGAGCTTCCAGCGCCGCCACCAGCGGACCGCTGGCGAGCGGACGCACCCGGACCGATCCCTTCATCCGGTTAATCTGGTCGCGGACGGGCGGACAGTAGCTGTAGCTGTCTCCCACGTCACCACTCGATTCCAGCAGGAACAGATCGCGAAAGCGCTGCTGGTTGCGGCGATCACTCAGCTGCAGGGATCCGTTCGGGGCGATCCTGACCTCCAGAAATTCGTTGCCGAGCGCGCGTCCCTTCTGCCAGGCGGTACCGCTGAGATGGGCGGAATGGTGCTCGCCGGTCTCGAGGGCCGCGACGCCAAGCCCACCCATCTCGGGGGCGCGAAAGGCGACCCGGCTCCAGTCCACCTCATCCTGGTCCGGATAGTGGTGGGGCGCGTCGAGCCGCTCCTGGCCGCCGCGCCGGCCGAGCGGCTGCATCGACACCTCACCGGAAGGGCCCAGGAGATGGAAGGGATGGTATCCCGGCCCCACCCGAGACAGGCGATCGCCGGGCGGCCCGATCAGCACGTCCCGGCGGAACCAGCTGAGATCGGCCACGATCACCGATCGCCTTCGCCGCGGGACCGGATTCCACAGCACCAGCCGGGGCGCGGTGCCCTCGGGCTTCGCGCGGGCCCGGTCGGGGATGTTGCCGGCCAGCTCGTCGAGGCTGGTACGGGATATCTCAGACGCCATCGTTCGAACGTCGTCCAGCCTGAGCTCCACCCGGCGGGCCACCGGATCGCTGGTGGTGCCGGCGATCGAATCGTGAAACTGACTTTGGAGGAGTGCTCGCCAGGCATAGCCGAGCAGCGGGCGACGGTCACCGCCTCTAGTGGCGAGCGCCAGCGCGGCAAGCGGCTCCGCGACCCGTGACAAAGCGAGCTCGGTGATGGCGTGTCGTCGCTTGAGCGGGGCTCGCGTCGCATGAACGCCCTGAAGGGTCCAGGTGTAACCGTACGACCATCGCAGCTCGCCGCAGATGACCGGCAGGCCCACCGCCTCGGGCGCCGCCGCGGCGAAGAAATCCTGGAGCTTCGAGATCCGGAATTCGTTGTCCGGCTCGATCTGTTCCAGCAGTGCGCGAAGCCGGCTCAGCGCGGGATGGGCCGAGTGGTGGTCGGCGCCGATGAAGACGGGGATGTGCCGGGTGGAGGCTCGCGACACCAGCGTGGAGCGCACCCTTTTCCAGACGAGAGGCAGCCGCTCGGCGTCGGCGGGCAATCCCGCGCCAACCTCATACCCGTCAGGCGGCAGGTGGTAGACCAGGACCTCGCGGCCGTCGGGGCCGCGCCAGCGATAGAGATCCCGCTCCTGCCCCGGCTCCCCACCCAGACCGCGCCAGATCACCCCGTACCGCATTCCGAACTCCGCGGCGAGAGTAGGCCACGAGGCGGGATGGCCAAAGGCGTCTGGCGAGTACAACACCTCCGCCCGGCCGCCGAGGCGTTTGCTGTCGGCCTGGCCGGCCAGGAGATTCCGGATCAGCGACTCGCCGGAGGGAATCAGCTCGTCGGCCAGCACATACCAGGGTCCCACCTGGAGGCGTCCGGCGCGCACCAGCGCGCTGACCGCTGCCTCCCGTTCGGGGCGAACGCGGAGGTAATCCTCCGCCAGGATGGTTTGGCCGTCGAGAAGAAAAGTGGCGGCGGGATCGGAGTTGAGCCGGCCGAGCAGGTCGTCCAGGGTGGGGACCAGCCGGGTCAGAAAGGTGCTCTCCGGGAGATACCACTCCCGGTCCCAGTGGGTGTGAGGAATCAAATGGAAAGTGAACCCGGGCATCGCGGGGAACTTAGCTCAGACCGGGGAGAGCTGGCGAGCGGGACAGGTCAGTCGTAACCGGTGTACGGCTCGGTCAGGAGCCGGATGCCGAGCGGCGTGTAATCGAAAACGTGGGTGATGCGGAGACTGGAGGGGAGGCGTTCGACCCGGGACTCTACCAGCTTGAGGTCGGAAGCGTCGCCGAGGCCCAGGCCGTTCAGCCGCTCGGCCTCGCCTTTGGCCACGTCCCCGGGCGTTGGACGGCTGGCAGGGTAAGCATCCTCGTGGTGGCGGATCAGCGCTTGCCAGTGCGCGTCACCTGCTCGCTCAACTGACTCCCGAATCCCTTCTCGAGTGAATGGCATTGGTCCTCATCGGTTCCTGCCCGCGTTCGACCAGGCAGACCGCCGCCAGGATGGCGAAGCCCCCCGCAAGTGGTGCGAAGCGGATGTTCCCGAAGAGATACCCCATGAAGGCCATGGTCGCCACCAGGCCCAGACACAACCAACCGGTCCAACGACGGATCCTGTCGCTCAAGTCCATGGCTCGTCTCCGAGAAGGTTGTGTGGAGATGGTGTTGTAATATTGTCTCGGAAGATTGGCTGGGCTGTATGTCAGGTCACGGAGAGGGCGTGACCCCAAGCAAACGGACCGAGGCGTCGAAGCGCTCCTGGTCCAGCAGGCTGCCAATACTTGCGGTCGACACCGCCATGCGGCCCTCGTTACTCATGACCAGCTTGACAACATCTGCATTGCGGCCAAACCAGCGGGTGCTGGGCTCGAGATCGGACGGGTAGACGAACCCCGGCAACGAGGCGGCGGCGAGGGCGGCCTGAGAGCCGATGCCCGACTCCGGCATGGTTCCGGCCCACAGCTCCGCTCCATAATCCTTTGCCATGGCGTACACCCGGCTCACCTCCGAGAGTCCACCCATCCGATGCACCTTGATGTTCCAGACCTTGGGTCCGCCAAGCTCGATGATCTGCCGCGCGGCGGTGGCGTCCTTCAGAGTCTCATCCAGGCAGATCGGAGTCTGCAGGTCCTGCGCGAGGGTGGCGTGGCCAACCAGGTCATCCGGGGCCAGCGGCTGCTCGATGTAGAGCAACCCGGCCTGGTCGAGCGCCCGCAGATTGGATTCGTGCTCCGGCCATTCGTACCCGCCGTTGGCATCCACGGTCAGGGGGAGCCTCGACCCCGCCATCGCGTCCCTGGCGGCTCCCACCGGACCCACGTCCCACCCCGGTGCCACCTTGATCTTGACCCGGCGGTAGCCCCGGGCGAGGGCCTCATCGATCCAGCGGCGCAGCGTCTCGGTCGAGCGATCCTGTGGGATGCCGAGGGCGACACCGCAGGAAATGCCGGCTGCCGGCTTGGCGTTGACCCTTTCACCCAGGAGCGCCGCCAGACTGGTGTGCCTGCGAGCGGCCTCGAGATCCCAGGCCGCCGTCTCCAGCGCCGACCGGGCAAACGCGTTGCCTCTGACCCCAACCCGAAGGGCGCTGTCCACTTCTTCCGGTGATTCCACTCCCGCCTTCATCAAGCGCGGGATCAGGACGCGCTCCAGGATGTCCCGCGCGCTGACGAGGGTCTCCTCGGAGTAGAACGGCAGCTCGAAGGGTGGCGACTCGCCGTAGCCGCGGTTTCCCTTGTCGTCATGCAGCACCACGATCAGGGAGCGTCGCTCCGTCATGGTCCCACCGGATATGATGAACGGCTCGAGCAGGGGGAGGGTCAGCTCGTAGAGCTCAATGCGCTCGATCGGCATTAGATAGCTGGGTTTGAGGTCGAACCAAGAAAGCAGCCACGAAAACAATAAAAAGGAAAACACGAAACCAGCGACCGTCTTCTAACATGGCGGAGTCAGGATGAGGACATGAAAGGGAAATACTCGGTGGGGCGCTGTAATGCCACTCACTAATTAATTGTGCTTCTGCTTTTCTTTCGTGCTTTCGCTCTCTTTCGTGCTTTCGTCGTTGCTCTCCCTTTTTGTCGATGGCTGGAGATCGAGGAACTTCAACTCCCCACCCCTCCGATCCAGGCTCCCCTCAGCCTCGAGATCGAGCATGGACGCGATAAGACCGTCGCTGGGCTCGAAGAGCAAGGCATGGAGCGCCCGTTGCGGACGGGTGCCGTCGGTGGCGGGGTACCCCGACAGTGGCAGCTGGAAGAACGTGTGCAGCTGGACGCTCTCGCAGCCCAATCGGGCATACTCGACGATGAGACGGCCACTGGAGATGTTGCCGGTACCAGTCAGCGGGGGCATGCGGAGTTCACGACGTCGCGCCGCCCCGAGCACCCGCAGATTGCGGTCGCTCAGATCGAATCCTCCATAGGCAACGGCTGACTCCGAATCCCAGAGCCGGTTGAACACGACCAGCGCGTCGGCCGAGCCGGCGGCCTGCAGCATCTCCAGCTGAAAGGCGTCGTCGAAGCGGGCGTTCATCAGCTTGAGCGCGAGCCGGACCGGAGTCGCGCCCGCCGCCGCACGCACCTGCCCCGGCACCTCGCGCAGCCAGCGGAGAATCTGCTCCTGCTC
>DATMDQ010000113.1:0-2863 GCA_035557715.1 Gemmatimonadales bacterium | reverse complement strand
CGCCTCGAGCAGCTCCGCGGCGCGGCGGCGGGCATCGCGCCAGGAGAGCCCCAGCAGCCGCCCTACCAGCACCATGTTCTCGGTGCCGGTGAGGTCTTCGTCTACCGAGGCGTACTGCCCGGTCAGGCTCACCTTCTGGCGGACCGTCTTGGCATCGCGCACGACGTCATGGCCCAGCACCGTGGCCGTGCCGGCGTCGGGCCGGAGGAGCGTGGCGAGAATGCGGATAGTGGTGGTCTTGCCGGCGCCGTTCGGGCCCAGCAGGCCGTAGACCGACCCTTCCCGGATCTGGAGGTCTACCCCGTCCAGGGCACGGGTGGTGCCGAAGGTCTTGATCAGTCCGTGGGTCTCGATCGCATTGGTCATGGCTAGCAGAACGCATCCACCGGTATCGGGTTTCAAGTCGCGACACCGTCCGGTGTCGGGCTTCCACCTAATCGTCGAAACAGGAGCCGCAAATTCGACATCCATGGCGCCCGATGCAATCCCGGCTTCCCTCCAGCGCGGTGACAATGGTGGTCCGCCTGATCAGGCGACGCACAACGACACCGGAACACCGAGAAAGCGCCCGTAGCGTGCCGCGGCCTGGGTCAGCCCACGCCGCTCGGCCGGTGTGAGCCGCCTCAGCGGTGTCACGTTTACCACCAGCCCCTTCGGACCAGGAACCGTTCTCCACGTGCCCGCCACCTGCCCGGCGATCACGAGGGCATGCTGGAAGCCCCCCAGCACATATGCCGGACGCGGCACCGCCTGATGATCCCGGTAGGAGACCAGATACTCGTCGTATATCGGCAACAGATGCACGCCGGTCTTCCGACCGTCGGTGCGGGGCGCTGCGCGGCCGAGGGACCAGTACGTGAGACCGTCAACCTCGTGAGACCGGGCCCGATTCATCTCCAGGCCCCGTTTGGCGTCGGCGGTCCGGAGGCCCGACCACCAGATGAAGTCACGGACGGTGGCGGGGCCGTGGCTGGTGAAGTAGCGGCGAGCCAGCTCGGCCAGAGCCTCGTCGCGGGACAGGCGCGGAGCGGCCGGTGCCCGATCGGCGAGCAGCGCGTAGGTGGACTGTTTACCCCGGCGGGGCCCGCTGCAGATGACTCCTTCCAGCTCGGCATGCATCGCGAGGTGCGCGAGGTGCATGGACTTCCCGGGCAGTCCGGCGCGCACCAGATGGGCGCGCAGCTCGAGACGAGTCAGACACTGGCCCTCGCCGAGCGCGCGTTCCATGATCCCGGTCGCGCGAGTCATCACCTTTGCATCGAGACCCAGCAGCCGGTCGTAGGAGGACATGGTGCGTTGCACCTGGGGCCCGGTGAGCTCCAGCATCCAGCGGATGTCGGCCGGAGCGACGAAGTGCCAGGTGGGGCGGAGGATGTGGGTGCGGAGAATTTTCCCCTGGGCGAGTGCCCGGTCCAGTGCCGCCCCGGTTGCCCCCGGCGGCAGGCGGAGACCGAGCGCCCACTTCGCCGGCCCGTACTCCTGGGCCTGCACCGCTCCCAGCCACGCGACCAGCTTCGCCGCGCCGGCAGGACCGGGGCGGGTGATTCGCTGGTTATGAAGTCTCTGGTCTGTGATTCTCAAGCGGCTAGCCGCGCGAACGGGATGTCCGCCCGTCCGCCCGTCCGCCCGCCCGCCTCATCGCGCAGCCGACAAGGCTTTTGTCCCCGCCTGGGCGATCTGGCCGTCCTGCTCCGAGGTCACCCCGCTGACGCCGATGGCCCCGACTACCTGGTCCCCCACGAGGAGCGGAACGCCGCCCTCGATCGGGATCGCGCCGGCCAGGCGGAGTACGCCGGTCCTACCGGACGCCACGGCATCGGCAAACGCCTTCGTGGGGCGGCGGAACAGCACGGCCGACTTGGCCTTCTCCTGTGCGACGACAACGCTGCCGAGCTGGGTGCCGTCCATGCGCCGGAGATGCACCAGGTGGGCGCCGCCGTCCAGGACGGCGATCACCACGTTCCACCGGTTGCGGGTCGCCTCTGCTTGGGCGGCGTCGGCGAGCCGGGTTGCGGCCGCCAGCGTGAGCGCCGGCTGGGGCGACGATTGAGCCGCCGTGTGACGCGGAAGAGTGAGCCAGGTGGCGAGCGCGACCGCTACGGTGAGTATCTGATGCATAGCTAGTCTCCCTCGGAGTTGAATCGTACTTACCGCCTTTACCGCCGTCATAGTGCCCCGCTGCGCGGCTCCCGGGCAAGTCTGCCCCTTCTGCCAGGTGGCAAACACGGCTTGTCGTTTTGACCGATTTTGGCCGGAAAAGATTGGCACGCGGGCTGCTTGGTACGCCGCCGCGGCCCGGACCGGCAGTGGTCCGGCCGGCCATTTTCACTCAATCTCCACTCCTTTGGAGTGCAGCAACAGGAGGAGCATATGGTGGGAAGTACCGGTTACCGCGACCCCGCTGGCCTCTTCGGCTTGCAGCGTCTCAACCGGTTCCTCGACGAGGCGTTTGCGGGGATGCCGAGCGCGGAGGAAGGCAGCGTGATCACCTCCAGCTGGTTTGCGCCCACGGACGTGACCGAGGACAGCAACGGCATTCAGATCAGCATGGAGCTGCCCGGGGTGGACCCGGAGCAGGTGCGGCTCTCGCTGGAGAACAATATCCTCACCGTCCGGGGCGAGAAGAAGGCCCAGGTCGAGGAGGGCAACGACAGGGTGCACCGGTTCGAGCGGAAGTACGGCCAGTTCGAGCGGGCGTTCGTGCTGCCGAATACGGTGGATGCGGAGAAGGTGGACGCCCGCTACGAGCATGGCGTTCTCCTTATTACTGTGCCGAAAGCCGAGCGCGCCAAGCCCCGCGAGATCCGGGTCCGGGCCTCGGCCGGCTCGTCCAACCTGAACGGAGGGGCTTAGCCCCTCCGCA